>CALDGT010001156.1 GCA_937942935.1 uncultured Chloroflexota bacterium
GCTCAATAGTCACGATCAATAACAATATCGTGCGGGACATGGCGCGGCAAAGAAATACCAGATACTAAAATATCTGGAAATACGACTGCATGGTGAACAGGGTAATCATATTTTCTGGTCTCAATGCCATTTTTAAGATGCCCCAAAAGGGCGAATTTATTTTTCTCGACTTGTTCAAATGGGTCTTTGATAACGGATAATACACCATATCTATCAATCGTAAACCATTCTTTATTCTCTAGCCGAACCCCACCACCTTTAATCTCTAACACCAAAATGCCATATTGCGGGTGAGCAATAATGAAATCATCTTCGCCCTGTGATTTATAAGGAATAGGGTTCAAAGCAATCCATCTTACGCTATGAATCACATGGTAGTTATCGTCCAGTTGTGTGCGGCAGGCTTCATAAAATTTGCGCTCGGCATCACTATTTGTATCTTCTGAAATTGTAGGTGGATACATTTTTGCCATAAATCAATTGCCCCTTGTGTTTAATCAATCAACAACCTCTGTTACTCCTCAAAATCATGACTTTTGAATTTGAGTGTGCGACTATTCTCATTCACGGTTCGCATGGTTGCTTCATCAAATCCAGATGGACGCTCGGCGCTAATTTCAAGCGTGATGGTCACGTCTGTACCCGTCAGGCTGGTCAACCGTTGGATAATTTCTTCCACGATAACCCCCATTTCCTTATTGACCCGTTGCGGGTTGAGAGATACCGTCCCATGATAACGGGTTATCAGTTTGGGCTTGGGTGGCGTGGATGGCATATTAGATGATGTTGCAGGGCGTTGCGATGTCGGTATAGCAATGGGTTGGGATTGGGACGTTTGCTGATTTTGACTATCCAATTGAACCTGAGCAACTTCGGCGCGCACCAACACCGATTTATCATCAAAATATAATTTTGCATTGGGTGTACCGAGTATCAATCCTTTATATACACCATCCGCGCCGACTAATGTGGCATATCCAAATGGTGCATCTGGACGTGTTACCCCATCTATTATCGCTTGAATCAATACATCTTCATTATATAGGCGTGGCAAATAGCAATACCGCGCCAGATATTCCCATAACTGCTTAACACCCAAGTGCAATTGGTCACGCCATAAATAACTGTCAAGCTCGATACGAAGATTATCTGGCGACCAACGCGGGATGAGCATTTCACTTTGGCGTAATTTGCGTACCGCACGGTCATAAAAGTTATCCTGACCAGAAATACGGTGTGCCTGATATTCTATCGGACCAGTGGGGTCGGGTTGGACAGGGACAATGAGCCAGCTATAGGTCTCTTGCAGGCGAATAAGCACTGTCTTTTCTGCATTTTGACAATTTGTTTCTACTTGTTTGCGTTGATGGGCATCTAAATTAATTTGTTCGGCATCGTCTCGAATAGATTTCCATGCCAAATATTCGCGCAAGGACTTTTCCCACGCTTCGGCATCATTGGCATCTGGCGCGATAAACACCAGCATATTTCGATACAACCGGGGCGAATTACCCCGATTGAGCAAAATATCATGCACCCTCACTTGTGCTTCAGAAGGCACATTCCCTTTTTTATGCCCATAGCTAGGGTCTAATACCACCACCCGCGCACGCCATTCATCGGCTACATCGCCTGAATTTTGTGGCGCAACATGCGAGGCAGTAAAATCCTCACGGCGAAATTTTACAGCACGCAGACGGTCTATTGCCTCTTGGTACACCAAATCGGGATGAATATTTTGCGCCCTATCTTGTGCCATACGATTCACTGTTGGGCGCGTATCATACCAGTAACGGCTACCATCACTATATAAATAGGTGAGCTGATTGCTCATGCGCCGTAGGGCATCATTAAAAATTGCCAATTGTTCACCCGGTTGAACAGTGGCGAGTCGAATCCGTACCTCCTCCACCCCACGCACCGATTGTCCCGCCACAGAGGGCGCACTCCCCACGAATATCGCCCGCGCCACGCGCCGACTCGCGGTATATTGCCCTAATGTGGGAATAGTGCTATCCAGATGATACGGTTTCGATTCCAAGCCATCTATATCAACATCCACGATGGTAGACCAATTTTCGGGCAAGTAGCGCAACATCTCATTACGGACTGTCCCAGAAAATAAGGGAATAGAGGACGGCATAATCAGCAACGACTGGTCATTATCACTCCACAGGCGATGAATCACCGTTGCCATCAGGCGCAAGACCCCCCGTGTCCGTTGAAAACGGTCTAGTGTTGACCAATCTTCATATAAACGGGCAAATAATTCTGGATGAATGGGATATGCCTCTTGCATCCGCCGATAATAATCGCCATCGCCTGACCCAGACGGAAATTCGCCACTATTGCCCGCATACATCTCACGGAAGGCATGTAACACCGCATCGCGCGAGGCATAATCTATCTCATCAGAAAATAAGCGCCGACGCACAATCTCAAAACTTTCGGTGGCGGTAACAGGCTTCCACACCGATTCAATCCGCCCAATCGTCTTGACGAGCATATCCAGTGAGGCTTTACCACCTTCCCCGCCGATTTCCATATTACTTTCGGGGATGGATACCAGCAACATCGAATCACTGGAACGTTTGACGGCTTCTGTGAGCGATTGGAAAAATGACATCACCGAGTCGAATGTGCCACCACTTTGGCGTTCCATGCCATACAGGTTTCGCGCAAATGCCACCAATTCATCAATAATCACCAGCACGGGTCCATATTTCTCGAATACCGCTAATAGCGTATCTGCACCCGGATTCATCCCCGCGAGGTCGGCTTTTTCGACCATCCGATAGGCTTCTAACCCGCCAATTTGATAGGCAATTTCGCCCCAAAGGGTATGAATGGTCGCATCCGCATACACACGCGGTTCTGTGGCACTAAAATCTGTGCCGACCACCACCGCACGCCTCGTTTCTAGGCGGTCATCAATATTCCCCACCCGACTGATGATATGTTCACCACCGGGGATTTCGCTAAACCCAATTTCACCCCCAAGCAAATGATACAGCGCCAACATACTATGCGTTTTGCCACCGCCAAAACTGGTTTGCAATTGTACCACAGGGTCGCCACCCTGCCCTGTTAACCGACGGACACCCGTCACCAACAAATCTAATAACCCTTCGGTCAAATAAGTGCGCCGAAAAAATTCTTTTGGGTTTCCATATTCAGGGTCGGCTTTTTTCTGGATGACTTGGGCGAGGTCGGCGGCAAATTCGGCTTGGATATAACGCCCACTCGCCACATCGGGATGCGGTTTGACCACCAACCGCCACGGGCGCAATCCGCTTGTGGTGGTGGTAATCACCTGATTATCCATCGGTGTTGATTTTTTCTGTGCCTGTTTTTGTTCGGCATCAAAACGCAGGCGCAATAATTCGGTGGCGATTTCGCGCGTCAGTTGGGCTTGTTTGGGGGCAGATACCGCCTCTAATAAGCGTGTAGCCGTATCCGCCACCCGATAGGCTTCATCATTGGTGAACGCTTCTTGATGCGCCCATTTATTCCGCGCATCGCGTAATTCTTCTGCATACGAGCGTTCCGATTTGCCCAAGCGCGTTTTGAATACATCCCATTGGCGCACTATCAAATTCAGCCAGCCTTGTATATCCACTTTTTCGATAGCGGTGACTTCATCTGGCAAATAGGGTGATGAATACGCGCTACTGGTGAGGGTGAGTTCTATCTCTTGGAGATATTGCTTACCCTTATGATATTGCTTATATTCGCGCAACACAAACGGAGCTAACCCCACACGGAGCGCATCCATCACATCGCCAATTCGGTCACGGTTGCTTTTTGCCATTTTGATTTACCCCTTATCTAATCAAATAATCCGAGTTGTTTTGTCTCATCACCTGCCAGACGCGCCTCGCGCAATTTGGCAGATTCCGTCCCAATTTCTGCCCAACTGATGACCAGCGCATTATAATCTCGCGCATGGTCAGACCAGCCCTTCCGTTCACATATCCCATATAGCCGATACGCCAAACTCCGCGCTTCTGCCACCATTTCATGACCCATTTTCGCCATCAACAACGCAGAACCCGCTTCACCATGCGAATTGAGCCGTTCTATCAGGTGATGCACCGCTTCCCAGATGGTTGGGCGTTCATCGGTTTGTGGATTCCACCCGCTAGGGTCATATTCGCGCCAATGGATGAGGCGTACCTTCCCGCGACCCGATTCGATAAGCCCTGCACGTTCAACCCCACCAACAGTCACATTTTTGGCAGTCGCAAGTGTTTCGGCTCGACCATAATCACCTGTCTCAAACCCATATTCGGTAAACCACGCCACTGCAAAACGGGTATCGGGGTCAATATCGCCATCTTGTTCGGCAAGATACGCATCCAATTCTTGATTAATCAGTCCCAACGCGGCGCGGACGGTCATCGTTGTGCCATCGGCTTCTAACACCTTGCTATATCGGCTATAAATGGCGATACCCGGTCCGATGCTGGCTTGTGCCAAATCCACAGGCGCAATATTGCCACTTTGCATATCTTTGAGGGCTTGAGGCAATTCCCGACGGAGCGCCTCTACAAATTGCCGACGCGACAGGGTTGGCGCATCCGCAGGACGCGGACGACACACCAACACGATTGACGATGCCAGCGCGTTTGAGCCAATATTGCGCGTTCTATGTGCCATTTCTGTGCGGATGGGCCATGTGCCATCTATGCTAAATCCCGCCTGAATTAAACTGGTGAGCATCGTCTCCCACCCTGTAGAAGAAGAAACCGAATAGGACGAGGTTACATTTTCATCATCATTATTATCATCTTCGATATCCGCATCTTGTTGTTTGAAGGCATAATACACCGTGAGCGGATATTCTGGCGTGATGAAACGATTGATAGCCACAAAGGTCTGATGTAACCCATTCTCAAAATGAGCATTAGCGGCTTCTCTACCTCCATGCCTATACGGAGAAGCAATTAATTCGGGTGCTTTTGGGACGAGAAGTGTACCAAATATGTCAGGATATACCTTATAGAGCGATTTCCGTAACCATATATAGAAGAAATCCGATAAATCAGCATATCCGATATTATCGTAGTATGGAGGGTCTGTAGATAAAGCAATCGCATTTATATAATTAATTTCGACTGCATTTTGTTGAATTACAAATCCGTCACTAGAATTAATTAATTTTGCAAGCGAGCCATTGAGGTTATGGTTATAATTGTCTAATATACTTTTCCAAGAGCCTGAACTATCCCCACAAGGGTTACTTTCTGGATAGTCCCAAACCATTGAAAGCGTCTGACGATTAAAAACCCCTCTAGGGCATTGAGCAACTGGTTCCCATCTACATAATGAGCTATTCAAATCTATCAATTTATCTACTGCAAATGCTAAATATACACTAACGGCTTCGGCATATGCCAATGCCCCCCTGCCCCCATCACGCAACGACACACCATCATCAGCCAATCCTGCTAAAACGGCATCCTCATAAATCACTTGACGGGCTTCTGTCACCAAATCACTAAACGTGGTCAATGCGACTAATTGGCGTTGGGTAAAGAGTTTGTGATATTCATCCATACCATACAATTGCACCCGAAAACCAAGTGCTTGTTCGGGAATATCGCCCATTGGTATCCACTCTGGCTTGGTAGAGTTGGCTATCGTTTGGTGATAGTCATCCGGTGAATAATAACTGCGTCCGTGTGCCCCTTCGGTGACAATCGCCATGAGCATCGCGCCCATGCGCCCTGCTTTGCCTTCCTCACGAATATAATCTAATGGAATGGGCGAGCCTGTGATAAGACATATTCCGCCTGTGCGTGAAACGGTGCCATCTTTTATATCTGGCGTGCCATGCGTGGCTTCAAAACGCACACGATTCCCCTCAACGATGGGTTTTGCCCACATTTCGCGCCCTTTTTTCTTGCTCAAAATGAATGAGCGCACCAATGGCACATGCGCGTTAATGGCGGGGTTTGGGCTTTTCACCGTCCGCGCCCATAACCACGCGATGACCGTCTCTCCGTTGTGGGTGGGGTATAAATGCCCAATGCGTTCCCATGCCCTATCGCGCATCCATTCGCCATAATAGCGCACATCGTTAGCGAGTCCGGTTGCGCCCCGCCATTGGGCATCCATTTTCATCTTCTGCCTATCACGGGGGTTGATGGGTGGCATCCCCGCAAAGCGTGGCGGAATTTCGATTTGTGCCTTGTTAATCATCACCGCCACCGGGTTCAGGTCGCTGGCGTGGGCTTCTAATCCCAATCGTTGCGCCTCTAATGGAATGCTCCCCCCACCAGCAAATGGGTCTAATAAGGGCGGTGGATTGCCTTCTGTGGCAATGTTGATGAGTTCGCGGGCTTTTGTGAGGATGGCTTCATCGGTGGTGGCTTCCCATGTGACCAATTGCTCAATAAAATCGAATAGGCGCATCCGCGGGGTATCGCCAGTGGTATCCACATTTTTGCCTTTGGGCAATTTTTTGCACGCCTCAACAAATTCGGGATTAGCATCTGGGCTATCGGGGTCATCTACAAGTGAGGCAAATATCACAGCACGCGCCGCGGCAAGTGGACGACGCGCCCACCATAAATGCAGGGTGGAGGGGTGTCCATGTCGGATAGATTTTTCGCGGGCGCTGGCTTCGTTAATGGCTTCGAGGGGCAAAGCAACTTCAATGAGTTTTTTCTTGTAGGTGGTCATGACGATAATACCTTCAATTCAAAGGTGGTAAAGTGTTAATTGTACCTTTTGACTAAAGGTTATGCAATTTTGCATTAATGTCCGGAATTTGGCAATGATTTTATTATTTTCGTCGATAAAACTTCTCTTTAGTAG
>CALDGT010001157.1 GCA_937942935.1 uncultured Chloroflexota bacterium
CAGATTAAGCAAGTCCTAAGTGACCATATCCTCAATTCGGTGCATTTTACCCAAGAAATTGAGAATATTTATAATGCAGGTGGCTATTTGTTCATCGAATTTGGTCCGCGCGATGTGTTGACCAATTTGGTGAAAGATATTTTGGGCGATAAACCACATGTCGCCATCGCGCTCAATGGTAGCCGTCAAAAAGATAGTGACCGCCAATTGCGTGAAGCACTTGCACAATTGCGTGTGTTGGGCTTATCACTCGGCGCAATAGACCCCTATGCAAAAGACCCTGCACAAAGCCAATCCGCAGGACGCAAGAAGGGGATACAAGTCAAAATCAGTGGTAATGCGTATATCAGCGACAAAACCCGTCAAGGTTGGGTAAATGCCTTGAATGATGGTCATAAGATTGCTGGTGGTGGCACTGTAGAAGTGGTCAAAGAAGTCATAAAAGAAGTGATTAAAGAAGTACCTGTTGAGGTGCGGGTCGAAGTGCCTGTCCCTGTCAATCATGGAGTGGGAACTGTGACAACATCGAATAATCATACGCCCAGTTTGGAGCAAGCCCTCGCGTTATTTAGCGAGCAACAAAGCGCCATTCTGAAGGCACATCAACAATATTTGGATAACCAAGCCGAATATATCCGTGTATTCGCCAATCTTGCAGGGCAACATCAAGCGGCATTGAGCAGTGGAATATCAAGAGATGCGGCGGATAGCTTGGCGAAAAGTATGGATGCCTTCCATCATCATCAAGCAGAAACCTTGCGTGTGCATGAAACCTATTTGCATCGCCAATCGGAGCAAACCCAAGCCTTGCTCACACTCATGCGGAGCAATGGCAATGGTGTCGCACCGACCAATGTCATCCCTGCTACCACAACCTATACCCCACCGCCACCTGTGATGACACCCCCACCCGCGCCAAAACCGATTGAAGCGCCCAAACCCGTCATGACAGCACCTACCCTGCAACCCGTTGTGACACAAGCCCCGCCACCACCACCTGTTGTTGCGCCTGTGGTGACAACACCCGTACCAACACCACAACCTGTTGCATCGGGCTTATCTCTGGAACAACTTTCAACATCCCTGTTGGCGATTGTCAGCGAGAAAACCGGCTATCCCACCGAAATGCTCGAACTCGGCATGGATATTGAAGCCGATTTGGGCATTGATAGCATCAAACGAGTCGAAATTTTGGGCGCGATGCGCGACCAATATCCCCAATTGCCTCAACTCAAAGCCGAAGAATTGG
>CALDGT010001158.1 GCA_937942935.1 uncultured Chloroflexota bacterium
CCAAAGGTCAGGTCAGAGGCGCTGGTATTGGTTTGGATGAGCATCGCCGTCCCCAACAATCCCCCTTTATTGATGCTGGTCGCCCCAAAATCAATATCCGCCGCCGAATTTTGGAATAAAATGGCATTGCTAACGGTGTTATTCAGCGTGGTGGTGGGGCTGGTCATCGTCCCATTGACGGTATCCATAAAAATGCCGTGTGTGGTGCTAGAGGTGGTCGAAATGCTGTCGAATAGGGCATCTAATCCGCCCGTATTGAGCAATAATGCCCGTCCTGTGCCTGTGAGGGTGGTCTCTCTGATGGTGAGCGCCCCAAAATTTGTGCCAAAAATATCGGTTGCATCGCCACCCACGCCCACATCACCAATTGTCACCCCGCGAATGGTATTGGTTGCGCCGAGTGTGAAACAATTCACCCCAGAGACGGTTGTGGTGAGGGTGGGGTCTGTGCCAGAGAAGGTCGCATACGGGGTAAAATTGCTCCCTGCCACAGGGGTTACACCGCTAATGGTTTGCAAATCCGATGACGAGCCATCGCCCACCACAATCGCGCCATTTTGCAGGGTGATGCCACAGGTATAAGCGCCATCGGCGATGAAGATGGTATTCCCCGCTTCATGAGAGGCGGCATCGGTCACAGTTGGGGCAGGGCAGGCTTGTGTGCCGAGATTTGTGCCTGTACACACGGTTAAGCCAATCGCATTATCCACAAACCACACCATCTCTTGAGCATCAAATGTGAGCGTCACTTGGGCGGTATCGCCACCTGTGATGGTATAGAAGAATGTGACCGTTTGCGGGGCATCATCGCCCGCATCGGGATAAAATAAGAATGTGCCATCGGGATTCATCACCACGCGCCCATTTGCCCCGCCTGCCGTGATGAAATTTGTCCCATTCACGGCGGTGCTACCTGCTGTAGCGAGGCTATCGCCAAAAAATTCAACCGTGATGCTATCGGGTGGGGTGTCGTTATTTCGCACACTCAACCCCGCCAACGCGCTGTTATAGGTCAGGTGTGGGGTGATGGTATACACATCATCATTCGCCAATGCCCCGACGGTAATCGTGACAGTCGCATCATCAGAGGCGGGGATGGTGTTACTGATGCGATAATCGAATGTGAATGCCCCCAAACTGGTCGGATTAATCAGCGAGAATGTGCCATCTACATTGACGGTCAAACTGCCACCCGCAAACGGGACGGTTGCAGGCGCGTTGTTATCGGTAATCGCACCGCCCAAACTGCCCGCGCCAAAGGTGAGGGTGTTATAAGCAGGGGTGCCAAAAACATCCGCGCCACTGCCGTTATTATCATTCAAATCGCCGTTGAGTGTGCCATTCAGCGCCACCGTGAAGGCATCATTTTCTGCGATGGGTGCTTGTTGCACATCAATGAATATCATCGCATCGCTTGTGCCTGCGACATTGGTAATGCGATAAATAAACGTATAGGTATTGGGGATGGTGGGGGTGGTGAAGGTGAAACTGCCATCTCCGTTGACGGTAATCGCTCCGCCACCGAGCGCCACCGTTGACCCCGCCACATTATCGGTGACAGCCCCCCCCAAATTGCCCGCGCCAAAACTGGTCAGGGTGGCGGGTGGCACGCCGAGCGTATCATTATCGAGCAAATCATTGAGGGCGGCGGTGGTGATGGTCAGGGTTGCGCCTGTGAGCATCACATACGAATCGTTATTTGCGAATGGTGCTTCTTGGATGGTGATGGTCACAATCGCATCATCAGACGCGGGGAATGTGTTGGATATGCGATAGTTAAATGTGAATGTCCCCGTGAGGGTCGGGTTGACCAGCGAGAATGTGCCATCTACATTGACGGTCAAACTGCCACCCGCAAACGGGACGGTTGCAGGTGCATTGTTATCGGTAATCGCCCCGCCCAAACTGCCCCCGCCAAAGGTGAGGGTGCTATAAGCAGGCACACCAAACATATCTGCGCCATTGCCGTTATTATTATTCAAATCGCCGTTGAGTGTGCCATTGAGCGCCACTGTGAAGGCATCATCTTCTGCGATGGGCGCAGTTTGAATGCTGATGAATACCGTGCCATCGGATGTGCCTGCGGCATTGGTGATGCGATAATTAAAGCTGTAGATGCCTGTTAGGGTAGGATTAGCAAAGGTGAAACTGCCATCCGCGTTGACGGTAATCGTCCCGCCAGCCAGCGTGACACTTGCCCCCGCCAAACTATCGGTGACGAGTCCGCCCAAATCGCCCGCGCCAAAACTGGTCAGGGTGGCGGGTGGCACACCGAGCAAATCATTATCCAGCAAATCATTGAGGGCGGCGGTGGTGATGGTGAGGGTTGTCCCTGTGAGCGTCACATACGAATCGTTATTTGCGAATGGCGCTTGTTGGATGGCAATCGTCACGGTGGCATCATCAAAAGCGGGGATGGTGTTGTTAATGCGATAATTAAAGGTATACACCCCCGTGAGAGTTGGGTTGACCAACGAGAATGTGCCATCTAAATTGACGGTCAATGTGCCACCCGCCAACGGGACACTTGCGCCAGAGGGGTTATCGGTAATTGCACCGCCCAAACTGCCCGCGCCGAATGTGAGGGTATTATAAGGAGGGACGCCCAAAGTATCTGCGCCACTGCCATTATCATCATTCAAATCGCCGTTGAGTGTGCCATTCAGCGCCACCGTGAAGGCATCATTTTCTGCGATGGGCGCATTGGTCACAACAATGGTCACACTCGCGTCTGATGTGCCTGCGAGATTGGTGATGCGATAATTGAAGGTATATGTGCCTGCAATGGATGGTGTGGCAAAGATGAAACTACCATCCGCATTGACGGTAATCGTCCCGCCCGCGAGCGCGACACTTGCCCCCGCCACATTATCTATCACAGCACCGCCCAAATCACCCGCGCCAAAGCTGGTCAGGGTGGCGGGTGGCACACCGAGCGTATCATTATCCAGCAAATCATCGGGTGTGATGGCGATGATGAGGAGTGTCCCGCCGATTCCCACCGCATACCCGCTATCATTGACGGCGGTTGGCGCTCCCTGAACGGCGATAGTGACATCGGCTGTGCTTGTGCCGAATCCGTTATCTATGGTATAGGAGAAGGTGAAATAGCCAGAATAACCTGTGGCGGGGGTAAAACTAAAACTGCCATCGGTATTCACGGTCAAACTGCCACCCGCGCCAAAATTTTGGGGTGTGCCTGCGGGGATATTCACCAACGCAGACGCATCGCCACCACCGAAAAGCGTGAGGGTGGCGGGGGGTGTGCCGAGTGTATCGTTATTCAGTAGCCCTGTCCCCACTGGGATAGTCAACGCCGTGTTCATGGGCGTGGTATATTCGCCCGCGCCTAATGTGGCGGTGGTATCATCTACCGCCGTCGGAAAATCGCCATAGGTGAGGGTGATTTGGGCGCTATCGGTGGTGGCATTGCCCGATGTGATGGCATAAAACAGCGTCACCGCACCACTCCCCGTTGACCCCGTTGAGGTGATGGTGATATTTCCCGCGCTATCTAGGGTGATATCCAGCGTACCGCCACCCGCAGGCAACGATAACACCGTCACGCCATCGGCGGGGGTTGCCCCGACAGTCGCCAAAGAATCGCCAAAAGAGACGACACTGAGGGGCGCGACACCCGTATCATTGGTCAAAACCGCGCCTGTGGTCGCCCCGCCATTGGTGACGCTAAAGGCATCATCCACTGCATCGGCATTAACAGGCGGCGGTGGTGGGGGAGGGGGATTATTATTATCTGGGGGGATGTTATTGCAGAGGGTGGTGGATTGCGTGGTGATTTGAATCGAATTGGGGATGAGGACTGTGTTGGGGTCTATATCCGATTCATACCGCGCCCCGCTAACCGCGAGTGCGCTACAATTGGCAATCTGAACCGTGTATTCGATGATGTCGCCACCATCTGCCAATCCGTTGCCATTGTTATCTACCACCAAAGCCGAGACATCGGTCGCACGCAAGCCATTAATCACTTGTGCGACCAGTTGTATGGTCATGCCAAGCACAAAAATAAAAATAAATGAAGCGATAAATACCCTAAACGATGAACGATGCTTCATACCACAGCCCTTTTTTTACATATTTCGTATCTGGGCTTCTATTGTAACTGATGGCAATAAACCGCGCAACCAATCACTAATTATTTCATATTACATTAAAATTCATAAATTATTGGGAAATCCTTTAGTGAAGGACGGGCGAAAAGGTGTTATAATCATACTCAAATTATGATATTACAAAATGTGATGTTGTTTTTTTTAATTGCCATGCGTACCAACACAGGAGAGTTCATTAAAAATATGAAAACGATACTTAAATGGAGTATTCTTTTTGGTTTTTTTGTCCCATTTCTTTTTTCACTAACTGAAATTACGCAAAGCCAAACACCCCTCACCATTGGTTTTTCGCAAGTTGGTTCAGAAAGTGGTTGGCGGGTTGCTTTTACCGAAGCGACATTGGCAGAAGCCGAAGCGCGTGGCATTAACTTACTCTTTTCTGATGGCGAAAATAACCAAGAGGTGCAAATCGCCGCGCTCCGCTCTTTTATTGAGCAAGAGGTAGATGGCATCATCCTCGCGCCTGTGGTCGAAACCGGTTGGAATGAGGTGTTGCAAGAGATTAAAGACGCGGGGATTCCGTTGGTCATCATAGACCGCAACATCACCGCCGATGCTTCCTTTTATATGACCCGTGTCGCCTCCGATTTTGTGCATGAAGGACGGCTGGCGGCGGCATGGTTGGCACAAGAGACCGATGGCAATTGCACCATCATCGAATTAGAAGGCACAGTCGGGTCAAGTGCGGCGCGTGACCGTCAAATCGGGTTCAATGAGGTGATAAGCCTGTTCCCCAACATGCAGATTATCTTATCGCAATCGGGCAATTTCACCCGTGAGGGTGGGTATACCATCATGGAAACCATTTTATTGACCGAGAATATTGATGCGATTTGTGCGGTGTGGGCGCACAATGATGATATGGCGCTCGGCGCGATTGATGCCATGAAACAATACGATGTAGACCCCGCCGATGATATTTTGGTCGTCTCTGTGGATGCTGTCCCCGATATTTTTATGGCGATGATGAATGGCGATGCCAACGCCACCGTAGAACTGAGTCCATATATGGTGGGACCCGCCTTCACCGCGATTTAAGATTATATGAATTGCTAGAACAAT
>CALDGT010001159.1 GCA_937942935.1 uncultured Chloroflexota bacterium
TCTTGTGAAGTTGGGTCGAGCGCATTTGGGGTTAGGCGCACACGCTTAAGTGCCACTGTCTTATTTGTTAGGCGGTCTGTGGCACGATGTACACTGCCCATCCCCCCCGCGCCAAGTTGGTCATGCAATAAATACCGATTCGCAAATAGGGTGTTCACACATCGCCCTCATTCATCAGCTAAAAATGCCCACTTGTTCTATTATAGCATATTTTCTAAAATAATTTGCTGGGTAATGCGTCCTTTAGAAATCCCTTCACCTGATAATAAAATACATCAGATGCTTCAATATGAGGCAAATGTCGTGTGTTACTGATGAGCGACAACTTGGCATGTTCAATACGACCCTGAATTTGTTTTGCCACCTGAACCGATACAATTGAATCTTCTTCGCCCCACAATAACAAGACAGGTGCTTTGGGAATCCGTTTTTGGGGTGATTGCCCAATGGCTAACCCACGCATGAGGAGCGCCAATCCATCACGGTCTTGACGCACATCGTGCATAAATTCTTCTGTGAGAAATGTTTTATCTTCAAACAACAATTCTAAACGCGATTGATTATATTCTGATTTGGCGAGGCGCTTAAAAATCATCTTACCGATGACGGGCATCTTCGCCAAAAATTTGCCGAGTGGTGGAATACTAGGAATTGCCCCGCCATTCACCAGTACCACCGCCATCGCATAACTAGGATAAGTCGCAGAAAAAATGCGTGCGGCGAGTGCGCCATACAAATTACCGATGAGGATAACTTTATCTAATCCAAGCGCATCTAAGACCTCTTTGACCCATGTCGCCAAGGCATCAGCATTGATAGGGTTAATGGCTTCACTGCCACCAAAACCGGGCAAGTCTACCGCAATAACATAATATTCCTCAGCGAATAGAGGCATCGCCTCACGCCATTGAACCTTAGCAGACCCAAATGCCCCATGAAGCAAAAAAATGCACGGTTTATGAGGCTGTCCCATTTCAAAATAGCGGACAGTCTTATCATTGACCTTCAAAAATTGTTCATCCATGATTATGCCTCACTTGCTTCTGTGATGAGTTGGTGCTGGATGAGCCATTCGGTTAATTCACGGATATTTGGTTCGGTAATCATCGCCCCACGGTTCACCCCGCGCGGGGTATCACCTTTGGGCAAGTATGACGGTTCTTCATATGGGAGGACATCCCCTGCCCTAGCGATGACCAACGTTGGGACAGATAAG
>CALDGT010001160.1 GCA_937942935.1 uncultured Chloroflexota bacterium
TAGCACCGCCATGATAGCCCGTTGAATTCGATTCAAATGTCGCATTCTGAATCAACGCGCCAGAATTGCCCGCGCCATTCAAAATTGCTCCGCCGTTATAATAGGCGCTGTTATGGGCAAATTGTGTGCCTTGCACATTCAATGACCCCGCATTAAAAATGCCACCGCCACTATCTTCGCTGGTATTATGATGAATTGAGCCACCGACAACAAATAAATCGCCATAATTGACCACCGCACCGCCATTATATAAATCGGCATGATTGCCATTCATCGTGGAATTGATGAGCGAGACATGACTGGCATTAAAAATCGCGCCTGCGCTGAATAATGCGTTGTTGTTGCTAAATGTGGATTGGTCAAGCTCCATCACCGAGTACATCGTGCTATAAACCGCCCCGCCTTCGCGCTCTGCACTGTTCTGATTAAATGTGGTGGCATTAATTTCGACAGGGGCATTATAGTTATAAATTGCGCCGCCATAATGGGCGTGATTATTGGTGAAAGTATTGGCATACATCAGCATTTCGGGGGTGCTATAGGCGCTCAATTCGGCATACGGATGGCGTTCAATGTGCGCCAAATCGGTATAGGCGGCGTCTACAGCTTCACCATCGGGTCCTGCGGGATATTCATCTAGGGCTTGGGTGACGATTGGCAATGAATTGTGAATTGCCCCGCCATAATACGAGCCGTTGTTGATGAATTGTGTATGTTGGATGGTGGCTTGAGTGGCATTATAAATGCTGATGCCACCGCCCCAATTGCCCGCCGAATTATTGTTGACGATAGATGAGAACATCCACAACTTGCCATACAAACGGATTGCGCCACCGCCATAATACACCGTGTTATCGGCTAATTGTGACCCAACCACTGTCAGGTCGCCCCAACTGATAATCGCGCCACCCCAACTGGCGGTGTTCCCGCCCAAATAACTGTCGTTAACCGTCATGTGATACCCCGGATGGTCTAATGCACCACCGCCGTTCCATGCCGTGTTATCGATTAGGCTACTGCGCCAAATATTGACATTGCCCCAATTGGTGATAGCACCGCCCCAATACGCGCTATTGTTGCGGATGACGCTATCATACACTTGCAAAATGCCCCGATTGAGGATTGCACCACCATCACCCCCGCTTAAATAACCGTTCTCGATGGTCACATCGGATAGGCTCAGATACCCTGTATCGCTAATCTCGAATAACCGATATTCCGCCCCGCCTGTACGCCGAATGATTTGGTTATTACCAGATATGCTCATACTAGCGGTGATGGTTGGCAGTGCATTACTGCTACCCGCATAAGGGGTGCTAAAATTATAGTTCCCCGGACGCATCGAAATGGTCGTGAAATTGAGTGATTGGTTAGCGTATTCGATGGCGGCAATCAGTTCATTGGCGTTATCTACCAATTGCGTCCCCATGACATCGAGGTATAAAAATTTGCTTTGGGTGAGGGGTTGTGTGCCTTTATTCCCCACCATGATGTAATAGGTTTGGTTGGGTTGGGCGATGATGGTGAGACCCGAATTTTGTGTCCAGATATTATAATCATCATTGCACCCAACCAGCGTCAAATTGCCCGGTGTGCCAGAATACACCGCCAAAACGGTATTATAATCACCATAAGTATTGATGCTCACTTCTTGGTCGCGTGGTTCATTGAAGGTATACCACACCGAATTGACATACGATGTACACGCGCTAGGGTCATTGGCGCTCTTGGTAGACCCAAACACCTCTTGATTGCCAAAATAGAATTCTGTCGGGACGATGATGGTCGCCGATGTGATTAAATCATTGGCGGGTGGCGGATTGATGGTGAAGGTACGACTGGCACCCGTCATCATGCCTGTGGTGTTGCCCGCATGGTCGGTGATTTGGATGGCTAATTCGATTGTGCCATCATCTAGCCCTTGTATATCCCATTCGTACACATAGGGGTAATAAGTCGCTGTCCCCAACAAAACCCATTCATTATTAGAGAAGGGCAGGGATGAACGGGCATAGAATTGGACAGATGCCACCCCGCTTGTTACATCATGAGCATCGGCTTCTAACAACACAAGCGGATTCGATTGCACACTCCATGAAGCGGGAGCTAATATCGTGCCTGTTGGCACTGTGCGGTCTAATGCGATGCTACTTTCTTGTGTGCCTGTATACAACCCCAAACTGTTGAACGCATAGGCATAAACCCCTATCCATTGGTCGGGGGCGGCGCTGGCATTCCATGTATACGACCAGCGTCCATTGCCCACATTTGTCCCGTTGCCCACATACACCCAACCCGCCACTTGTGCCGATACATCTGTCGAATGTGGCGCGGGTGGGGTGGGGATGGTGGGTTTGGTCTCTAATGCACCCAAACCAGAGAAGGTTGGGTCATACCAGACAAAAAATTGCACCTGATTGGTATCGAGACTGGCTTGGACTTCTAAATAAACAGAATTGCCTGTGACAGAATTGCCAGTTTTGGGGGCATTAAAATAGACCGATGGCGGGTTTGAATCGCTGGCGGTATGCAATTTCAAAATATGGTCGGATGTGAGCGAATTTGACCCCCAATTGGCGACCATAATGTAATAGGTAGAACCATTAGTGGCGGTAAAGCTCACCCGCGACAATGGCTCGCCCGCGCTATCATCATCACAGGCTAATTGTGCAAATGCCGATGAATACACCCCGATGACCGTATCGTAATCGCTCCCCGTTGTGTCGAGGGTGATATAACTGGTCTGATTGGCGGTGTACCGATACCAAACCGTATCGCTAAAACCCGATGGCGCACACGACAAATTGGGGTCGCCTGCTTCTCGGCTGGCACCATAAACATTTTGTGTGAACACCGATGGGAAGGTCGTCCCGATTGAAATGGCGTTGCCCACCAAATTATTGCTCGGTGCGATATTTTGTGTGGATTCCCACAAGCTATCGCGGGCAAATAAGAATGAGCGCGTGGCAGAATTGACCGCATACAACCAATTATAACGGATATTCAAGACGCTCGTATTCACCAGATTGGTGATATTATACGGAATTTCACCCGTGAGGCGGTTGTATGCCATGCGTAATTGGGTGAGCGCGGTTAATGACCCTATTTGTGAGGGGATAGACCCCGAAAATAGGTTATTAGATAAATCGAGTTCTTGCAATTGATAAAAATTGCCTATCCATGTCGGGATTGCGCCACTCAATTGATTGTTCTGTAGATACAGATAATAACGTAGGCTGGTCAAATTCCCCAATTGTGAGGGCATCGTCCCCGACAATTTGTTATAACTGAGGTCTAGCCCTTGCAGATTTGTAAAATTGCCTATCCATGTCGGGATTGCGCCTGTGATGTTGTTGCCCGCTAATTGCAAAAATTCGAGTTGGGTTAAGCCAGATAACCACGCGGGGAACGCGCCCAAATTCATATCGTTGAGGAATAACCAACGGGTGCTGGTCAGGTTGCTGAAGGTGCTTGGCAAAGATGAGAAGGCATTGCCACTCAAATTGAGATAATAATAGCCCTCACTGCCCATCCAAGACGGGACTGCCCCCGACAGTTGGTTATACGATAAGCCCAACCAAGACGGGTGCAAATTTTGGAATGAGGCGGGGATGCTCCCCGTGAGGTCGTTGCCATCCAGATAATACGTGCCGACATTCGTCAGGTTGCCCAATTCGGTGGGGATTGTGCCACTGAGGTCGTTCCATGACAAGCTAAAATGGGTTAAGTTGGTCAAATTGCCCAGTTGCCATGGGATGCTGCCAGTGAGTTCATTGCTATTCAGTTCTAGGCGGGTCAATTGCCACAAATTGCCGAGTGTTGAGGGGATTGTCCCGCCCAAATTATTATCGGCGAGCGATATTTCGCGCAATGAGGTCATATTGCCAATCCAAGATGGCAACCCGCCCGTGAGGTTATTGAATGGTAACGCTAAAATTTGCAAGTAGGTCAAATTTTGTAGGTCAGATGGCAACGCGCCATTGATATTATTGGAGTACATGGCGAGGCTGGTCACATGCCCGCCAGAACACGTCACCCCATACCACGAACAGGGCGTGGTGGTTTGTCCCCAACCAGTCTTCGTGACCCAATTCGCGCCGTTGGTCTGATTATACAAACTCGATAGCGCCAAACATTCATTCACAGGGATTTGTGAGACTTGCCCACAGAATGAACTATCCACATTGAGCGACTGAGAGACCCACGCGCTATTGAGCGAGGAGGTATTTAGGCGCAAATGCCAATAATATGTGCCTGTGTTGGCGAATGTATAGGTATAGGAGGTGGTCGATTTGCCAAGTGTGGTATTCACCAATTGCGGGGTTGCGCTTGGGTTGGATAATTGGTTGATGATGAGGCTATACCCTGTCCGAATGGGGACATTTGAACTCCATTGGAAGGTGACTTGTTTGCCTGTGGTCGCGCCGTTGCTAGGAGCGGTGATGGTGGGCGCGATGGGTGTTTTTGCGACAGTCGAATACCCATAGACACCTGTGTTACATTCGCCGTAGCCGAGCTTAAAATAACCGCCATCGCCCCACCCAGTACCCCAGCTATTACGGATAATCCAGTATCCACCAGCATCATTATAACCGACCAGCACCACGGCATGGTTAATAGGTGGGTTAACATTTTCATTCCCACACCGATATATGCCATTTCCATCGTAATAGCCGTTATAGTCACCAAGGATACCCATATAAACATTGAGTGGACCGTGATTGATGAGGTTTGTCTTGAGCGATGTATTATCGCTATTACCTGTGATGACCTGCGAGATATAATTGAGGGTTGGGTTAATAGACCCGCCTCCGTTACATTGGGTGGCGCATGATGAATTTTGACCAATATAAGGGAGGCATGTTTCGGTAGATACGCCTGAA
>CALDGT010001161.1 GCA_937942935.1 uncultured Chloroflexota bacterium
GTTTTAGGGTACTCATCACCTCACCTAAATTGACCAATTGGCGCGATTGATTGAGTTTGTCATCCAATTCACGGCTAATTTCTAAACTCTTGACATACGATTCAATCGCCTTTTCAAATTCTCCCAAGCTATAGTATATACCGCCTAAATTACCATGTTGGATTGCTTGAATAGGGCGATTATTTGTCTCCTCTGCGATTTTAATAGCCCGTTCTATATAGACAACGGCTTCTTCTATTTTGCCTCTGGCATAGTGTAATGCGGCAATATTCCCCAATATCCGCGATTCCGCCGATTGATTCTTTTGTTTTTCTGCCATGCTCAAGGCAATTTGGGCATGATGGAGTGATTGTTGATAGTTCACCAAATGCCAATATCCAATAATCAGGATGGAGTGAATTTTCAACAAAATTTCATCATTTTTTACCAACTCTTTTAGGCGCAAAAGCCAATCAATCACCAAATCTACATATCCCCAATAAAAGAGATGTTGTTGTGCGATGGTTTCAAAAATCAGGATGATGGCATCATAGTCGCCACAGTTATAACGATATTCAATTTCGCGTAATTGAGATGCAACATCATCAATTGTTTTCCAGTCTGCTTGTGGTTTGCGTCGCGCCACATGATAATCTGCCATGCGCTTATTCAAGATATAACGGGTAAAAGCACTATCGGTATCTAGCGATGACCCTTGTGGTGTGCTAGACAAGGCATAATCACGGTCAATCGGATGCAAACTATATGTCCGATTTTGGCGGTTATATATCAAAAAGCGTCCTTCTACCAGCCGTTCCAAAATCGTGCGGATTTTTGCTGTTTCAATGTATGGCGATAGCAAATAATCGAGTTCTACCCGCGCAGTAGATTGACCAATTACCGCCACACCAGCCAATACCCGCCGAAAGTCTTGGGGGAGTGTCTCATGAATCTGCCCCACCACATTACTCAATACTTCGCCTTCAAACAATGTGGGGTCATCTAACAAATCATCAATATGGCGGGTTTCTCCGCCATTCAAATAGCCGACTAACGCCTCTAACCCGCGTGGAAATCCGCCAACCTTATTTGTCCACATCTCTAATTGTGTATCATCGGCGGGCAAAATGCCTTGCGAATCCATCCCACGTAAAAATTGAATAGCATCCGCCAGTGGCAAGCCCTCATCTAACCGCACCACTGCTTCATAAGGTTTGAGCGTGTTGGTGAGTGGTATCGGGTAACGGGTGGTTAGGATGAGGGATAACGCCCCATTACCACGTACTTCTAAGACCAAATTCAAAAAATCACGCATTGCGTCATCTGTAATGGCATGATTTTCGGGATGTTGAAGCGTATCGAAATTATCAATGAACATCACATAACGACCATTAGATAAACTATTCAGCACCAAGCGCACTTTTTCGATGAATGGAATCTGGTTATCTGCGCGTTTGGCATGAAATTCATGGTCATCGGGCAATAATTTCGCCAATGTATCCAAAGTCATTTCGCCATTCAAAACGGGGGTGCTATTGGCACGTAAATAAATGATACCATCTAAATCTGCCCCTTTTTCAAAATCGCCTAACACCTTACTCACCATCGCCGTCTTGCCAATCCCACCTCGTCCATAAACACCAATAAATGGTTTTTTATCGGACAAATAATTGGAAATGCTCGCCCGTTCACTTGAACGGTCATAGAACGGGTCATCTGCAAAAAATTTAGGGGGTGTGCCAATCCGTTTGAACAGAGTACGCCGTGTACTTGGGATAGGTATAGAGAGGGTATCTTGCCCCTTCATAATTTCTGTGAGGGTCTGGTAAACCGTTTGCATATCCCCCACGCGCGATTCTAAATCCTTTGCCAACATCCAATCAATCAGGTTTATGAAGTGATTTGGCGCATCTGGTCGGATGTCGTGCAAATCGGCGTGTTGTTTTGTCAAAATAGCATGAAATAATGCGCTCATATTATCGGCAATGAATGGGCGTTTACCCGCAACCATCTCATATAACATCACCCCAAGCGCCCAAATATCGGCTTGTGCGGTAATCGGTTGACCATTCAGGATTTCTGGCGCAAGATAATCGAGCGTGGCAACAACACCATCGGGAGTGGTAAGGCGAGTACGGTCTGCCATATAAAGCACGACAAAATCAG
>CALDGT010001162.1 GCA_937942935.1 uncultured Chloroflexota bacterium
CACCGAGCAATATCGGGCAATAATTCATGGAGCAAAATGGCGAGCGAATACGCCTCTTCTCCACTGGCACAACCCGCACTCCAAATATTGAGGTATAAGTTGCCTGCCTCACGCCGTTTAGCGATAATCGGTGGCAAAATCTCATTTTTGAGCAAATCAAAATGAGCCTTTTCGCGCATAAAATAGGTTTCGCCAATTGTCAGGGCTTGAATGACGGTTTGCCATTCTGGGTCAGTATAGGCGGTATTGGTCAACCGTTGTAAATATGCCGATAAATCACCTTTGGCTTGGGCTTGCAAGACATCATAAAAAACGTGTTGCAATTTGGTCATGACAGCAATGCCTGTCCGACTTTCAATATACATTGCCAATTGTGATTCAATTGTGTTGGGTCGTTGTGTTATCACCAAACATCCCTATTGGCTATCCTCATCAGTGGGCGAGATTATAACACACATTATCGCACATTTTTGTCACCAAAAAATTGACAATCCCCACACCACAATCTATACTCACAGATGGTTATTTTTTGGTTTAGTTTAATTTTGCGGGAGACTTTGCCTTGCGACGCACGTTACCGCTTCTCATCATATTATGGATACTTTTTAGCTTGGGGGTGACAAATGCCCAAGCACCTACCCCTGTGCAAGGCGACCCGCCCAATGCCGCCCTCATCACCATATCCCCACCCGATGAACGGGGAATTGTGACGATTAGTGGTGCATCAAATGCGGTGTTTCCATTGGCACAACTGGCTATTCGCAATTTGTTCACAGAGCAAACCGTGTATGTCAATGCGAATATCACAGGCGCATTTAGCACAACCATTTATGGACCGGGGCGAACCCCGTTTTGGATTAGCCCTGCGGTGAGCATCCCCGATAATTTACGAAATCGCCCTGTGGCATTACCGGGTGGTGCAGGGGTCATTGTCTATGGCAACGCCAGCGAATCTATCTCGACCAATGGGGCAAATCAATTTCCGTCTAGCAATTTGACCGATAGCACCATCAGCCGTTTTTATGTGGCGGGGGCATTGGCACAAGGCGCATCCATTTGGTCTGCAAATGGACGCATCAATAACAACAAATTGAACGCGGGTGATGATTTTATCCTCGAATTGGATATGACCTTCAATTTGCTGGACACGACAGAATTAGAAGGATTGCGTTTATTCGCCGAAATTGCCTTGCAACCAGTGGCTATCCAAGCCGACAGCGAATCCCCTGCGCGGTATGTTGCCGCCACGCACACCAACAACGGCATCTCAAATGTGTTAACGCCATCTGGTTTGGCAATCGATAACCTGCGTGGCGATTATTTGTTTGAGCGCATCGAAATCCCCCCTACCGCGATTGTCCAAGATGGTAATCGGTTATATGTGGGATTGCGCTTCATGACCAAACTCCCCATAGATTTGCCAAATGGGGTATATATTCCAATGCTCACAGGTTATGCCCAATTGGGAGATAGCACCCCTTCTCGTTGGGAAGATAATGGCATCTTTGGGCAAGGCACAGGCATCTCTACCAAACCAATTAACCGCCTGCCTGTGGTGATTAACATCGGTAATGTGACCGATATTCAATTGCCCTTCGCCCTCTTTTATGATACCCCCTCAGATGGGTCTCGTGGGATTTTGCCAGATGAAGCAGGTATGGCACTCTCGAATCGGGTAAAATTTGATAGTCCAACGTATATTTTGCCCCCTGCTAGTTATCCCTTAGAACCTTATTTGCTCAATCAATTGCCAAATAGTTATACGACCAATTCTGCTCCATTGTTGCCGTTGTTATTTCCGGGTGGTAGGTTACGCGCCAGCGTCATCACCCCAGATGGCACAGTATCCGATTTGCCCGATATTGCTATCGTACAAAATCGTATTTCAACCGCAGAAGTGGATGAACGCGCATTATTTGGTGGGCAATCGCCAATAGATGTGTATCGCCTGAGTACCAATAATCCCGATTATAGTGCCTTCAATTTTGCCCAATATGGCGACTATGCCATCACCCTAACAGGCAATGTCGAAGATTTGAATGGCAATCGGTATACAGGCGGGGGAACATATCACCTGCTCATTGCCGAATTGATGGATTTAACGCCTGCTGTGCCATCTGGGATGCCATTTTTTG
>CALDGT010001163.1 GCA_937942935.1 uncultured Chloroflexota bacterium
GTTTCACCATCCAGCGATGATGCACCATCACCGATTCTTTGACAGCGAACACATAGGCATCATTGAGTACCCGCGCATATCGGGATAACGGACGCACACCATCGTAGGATTTGCGTCCATCGAAGGACACGAACATACCCTGCACCATATCCCCCACCTGCGCTTGGATGGTCTCCGCTTCACGCTCGGAGATACGACCATCTAACCCCGCCATGCGAACAATCACCCCTCTGGCGCGGTCAGATACATCGCGGAAGGCAGATTCTACCTCGCGTTTCACCAATGCCAATGCGCGGGTTTGGATGTGCTTGGTGGAGATAAATCCCATTACATCCTCACAATCTCAAAATCGGTGCGGTTCTGCCCCGCATACGGCGCATCCACACACGGATAGGGAATACACAACCCATAGCGCGAGTCATCAAATGGCAGATAGAATCGTTCCTCTTTCGGCAATCCACCCCATTTCCGCAGGTAATATTCCCGATTCGCCACAAAGGTTTGGTGATGTTGTGCCATCAAACCGGGTACGGTGTGGATGGATGTACTCCCCAAATGGGTGATATGCGTATCTGGCACACACACCCGCCATTCATCCCCACCCGTCACCAATTGGGCGCGACGATACCAATCGCAATCCTCGAAATACATCGGGAAGAAATTCTGGTCAAAGTAGCCAATCGTCTCAATCGCTTTGCGCGTGACAGCACCCATGCTAAACGACATATCCCCATCCCAATTTCCGCGCACATCATGACCATACCCACTGACCATGAACACATCAGGACATTGAAGCGCGACATTGGTGAGTTTCATCAGGTCATCATAACTGCAAATCGCATCATCATTGGCGATGAACGCAACATCGGCATGATACTTGGTATATGCCAAGTGCAACCCCTCATTCCAACTCCGAGCGACCCCGCGATTCGTCCCATACGGGTAAATGTGGGCGTTCTTGAGTTCATCCAATTCATCACACATCGCCACCACATCGGGATATTGACTGTGCAGGAAGATATGCCAATGCACCCCTGCCCCATCGGCAGTATCCACCAGCCGATACAAATCGTCTGCCAATCCATAGGCAATCGTGATGATATGGATATTAGGCGTTGGATTCTTCATCATCGTCCCCCTTTTCGATTCGCCACTCCCACAAATACGGCTTAATCGCTTTACGCCATCCCCCTCTTGTGCCAAAGCATTGTATCTTTTCACCAATGGCAAAATAGTAACGGTAACGCCTCTGTTCACTGCTATCGCTTAGACGCGCCCATATCCGCATCCCTAACCAAGCAAAGCTATCTCCATTTTCTACCGCATGGGTCAGATATTGCAGTTGTGCAAAGGTTGGGTTATCTGCTCTCCCATCGAATTGGCGACCCGCTTTCCATGCGTCCAGAGGTGTGAGGGTTTCCATATAGTGCAACCAGTCTAACGGGTTGGTGAATAGCACCACATCTTGTTTATCCGCTCGCACATATTTCACATACCAATAGGACACAAACAAAATGGCTGTCTTGCCCGCCATGAACCGTGTGCCATCTACTTGCGCCATCAACGCATTGCCTATCGTCTCGCAATGCCCTGCAATCTCTACACGCTTATTGGTTTTTGGATTATTCATCATTCATCTCCTCATCTTCTTCTGGATTCTCATCATCACTGCTTACATCCCGCCGTTGACCAGATAACAATGCCTCTTGTCGGCGGTCATATTCTTCTGCTTTCTCAGCTTGCTCTGCCTTCGCCTTCGCAATCACATCGGCGGGATTCTCAACATCCAGTGGCAACAACCGCAATGCCGTCTCATCATCCAATAACCCCCTATCTACTGCGAATTGCACCGCTTGGAGTGTCAATGACCCATCGGCGTTGGTGAGTGGCATCCAACCAATGTTCACCGAGTCATTCTGTCCAATTCCCGTCTCATACGTGCGGATAATCGAAACCACCACATCCAGCACCGCATTGAGCCACCGTGTGACCTGTCCTTGTTTCTTCTCAATGAAGCGCACAAACGGGGGCATCTGACTCTCCGCACTCGCTTTGGAACTGGCAATCGCATTCCCCCACACAAATTCAGGGATTTCGCTATGCTGGAGTATCAGATAAAACAGCAATTCCAGTAGATTTTGGGTATCGGTGGTGAAACTACCCGGTGCTTTCCAATCAAATTTGGCATTCCCACCCAATGTCAGCACCTTATCGGCATCAAAATCCAGCACCTTTGTCGTGCGTTCATCGCCATTTTCATCTATGTATTTCTCGGTCTTGGCGAATGAATCCCAAAATTGCTGAATCTGGTCAACATCGCCCATCTCAGAAATAACAGGTGTTGGTCGTCCCTGACGCTTATTCCCCGATATGGCATATTCAAACACATCGTCATAGCGATACATGGCATGTAATAACCCCTCTGCCACAGGATGACCATATCGCTCATCCGCCCCTGCATCATGCGCGATGTGGATAATCGGGATTTTCCCCGTCAGATTGCGGAAGCGTTGCGTTTTTAGCGTGCTGGTTTGGGTCTTATACACCCCGTCTTGGATGACATCGGCATCTATTGAGATGGTTCTCACACGCTCAGTCGCGGTGTAATCGTTTTGGATGGTCATGCGCGAAAACGTGTACGGGTTCTGATGTACCTCTGTCACCCTGTAGCCAATGATGAGGGAATAATCATCTTTCGCCAGAATCGGCATGACCACCTGTGGCGGGAGGAGCGTGAGGGA
>CALDGT010001164.1 GCA_937942935.1 uncultured Chloroflexota bacterium
TCATAATCCACACTGGCAGACGCATCCAATTGCACACTAGCCGTTAAATCTCCACTGATATATACAATACGATTTTCACCCGCATTGGCAATGGGTGAAGCCGTGAAACCCTCTATTTCAGTGGCATCTTCAATACTTAGATTACTTAGATTGTTTCTCAAATCACCCAAAGCAATAATTGGGCGGTAGGGATGCCATGCGTTGATAAATGTGCTAAGGGAAAAACGAGCTATAGCTGTCTCATCAGGATTAATATTATTTTGATTAATTGCATCAATCAAATAGCGATCAATCAACAAAAATCGTCCATCTGGTGACCAACTCATCACAACTTGAAATCCATTCTGATGCAACGCTCTAATGCCTTGATAATTATTAACATTGATCTCTTCAGTACCTAGGTCGAAAGTTACTGCAAGTATGGCTGAATTGGGTTTGAGTGCCATTGTAATTGGGGAAAAAGGTAACGCGATTACATCTTCTATAATACCCGTTTGATAATCAAGTGTTACTATCTGCCCTTGAACATGACTTCCCATGTCTTCAATATTTGTTAAAAGAAATGTATTGCTGTTAGGTTTCCAAACAATCGGTTTGAAGTAAGGAATTTCATCAAGTTCATTTAATCTAAAACGCATAACCCGTGCTCTAAATGATTCGGATGTTCTCATAATCATTTGACCACTTTGAATATCCCATGTTGCCACATAATATGTTGCCCGATCTTTATGTGCCAATGTTAAATCATCTATAATACTTTCAATATTAACTATTTCTGCCGTAGCAACAACATCGTTCATCGGACTCCATACGACAGATGATATAGGGTTTTCAGAGCTAATGACTTGAATAGAGGTCAATGAGGATTGACCATCCCACGATAGAATTTCTAATTGTCCAAGATGTTCAATCGCCAGATTTTGACTATTTGGACTCCACGAGACGGATGAAATCGTATCTTGTGGATAAATGCTGGTTAGTAAGGTGAGTTGTTGGTCATAAATGACTAAACCTCCTTCGTGTTGAGCCACAGCCAGAAAATTTCCATCAGGTGACCATTGCATATCTCGAATTGGTTGAATTGTTAACGGATTGGTTGCTTGGCTAAAGGTAGCACAAACTACATTAAACATTAAAATAAGGAGAGCATACTTCAATTTTCTCATGTTAACCTCTCTATGGACACTCTAATGGCGCGATGATATTTTGATTAGCATCATAAACAACAAATTCAAACGCTGTGGATGGTTGCCCCGTTGCCGATGAGGGTCACTTCGCCTGTGATGTTGGGCAGGGACGCTGTGAGGGTGTAGGTTGCATTTTCTGTGAGGCAGATTTGTTTATGAAACTGAATAGAATTTCCATCTAAAATTGCGTTTAATAACGCCACATTATCACCTGACAGAATAATTTCACAATACGTTGAAATTTCAAAATCAGTTCCGCTAAATTCTGCGTATAAACTACCTGTTGAATTGCGAGCGACAAAAAAATCTACTCCCAATGGAACAGACGAGATAATCTGCCATGTGGTTGTATCCCATATATTGATGACATTATCATTTGCCACATAAAGATGATTAGCTTCCCACCACATTAAAATACCGGGTGCCATTTGAAAAGATATTTCTAACTGGTTTGTTGTTAAATTCCAAACACTGAAATTACCTAAGAGGTCTATACCAGCTAGTTTTGTGCCATCAGTATTCCACATGAGGCTATGGACAAGTTCAGGATATTGTTGTATATCAGAGTAATTCTCATTAAGAATATCATAAATACCGAATCCCCCACGCCCGCCTATAGCAAGATACTGCCCATCAGGGCTAAAACTAAAAGTATAAGCTGAATATTGTAATAACCCTTCAAGTTCGTATGTATTCATATCCCAAATATATGTTCCTAGTTCAATTGTAGAAACATATAATTTATTATCTGAAGACCATAACATCCCTAAGATACCCCCAAATATGTCAAATTCATGTAATAAAAGCCCTGTGTTTACATCCCAAATACGAACGACATCATCCGTATAATCGCCCGCAATATATTGATTATTTGGACTCCAAGTAATTGTACCTGGACTATCGTAAAGATTGGTTGTGACTGAAGTTATATTTTTAATTATCGTATCAAAGAATTCAATTACCCCATCTACTCTTACAATTGCTAATAGACGTTGGTCATTACTCCAACTAAGAAACCAAATCCTATTTGTTTGTCCTTCAATCGAATTTTGACTAATGCTGATTATAATTAGCATCACAAGAAGAATTTTTTTCATTCTGTCCTCCAACTTGTTCCAAGTTGATTGAAAATAGCGGTCATATTTACATTCATCCATTCAAAGCGCCTATCACCGGGTACATATGCACTATCTTCACAAGGAGTAGTTAGATTTAGTGAGTCACAAAGTTGTTTAACCCAATTCAGATTGGTAAACCCCTCATTTGAATTTAATTTCTTATAAACCCAATTCAAGAACATATCAGCGGTCGCCTCATCAATCTCATTACTCACGAAGTTAGACGTATTCAATTTGAAAAGCATCTTTAGAGGTAGGAGTGAATGGAATACAACTGGAATGAAAATCCAAACTTGGCATGAATGCCGATAGGGGGGAGGCTCATCCCCCCTGATACACCCCGCTACCCTCTGGCGCATCATTCTCGCGGATATTCACCCCGTCCAAACTCATTTGACCCGCGTTATAAATCCCACCGCCGAACTCACTCGCAGAATTATTCTGGATTGCACCATTTTTCATCGTCAACACACCTGCGTTATAAATCGCACCACCGCGCACCGCCGAATGATTTTCTAAAATCACGTCTTTCAGAATCAATTCGCCTGCGTTGTTAATCGCACCGCCTTGCGTTGCATTTCCACCCGAAATCGTGACATCTTTCAGCGTGAGTGCTCCTGTTTCTGCCACATTGAAAATTTGCTCCCCACCCATCATATTAATTTGCGCCCCGTTGCCGATGAGGGTGATGTCGCCTGTGATGGTGGGCAAGGATGCGGTGAGGGTGTATTCCCCTTCTGACTCAAGACAAACCGTATCATATTCTGTTTGTGATTGTAACGCAGTGATAGCATCGGCAAATGACTCTGTTGTGAGAATTGTTTTGCAAATTGCCTCAATTTGCACCGTGTCAATATCTGTCAAATTATCATTATCCGTGACAGTGAGTTGAATATCATGTATCCCCATTGGCAAATTCACACTGGCTATCGAATCGGTGGATAGCACATTTTCGCCTTCACGCCATTCATAATCCGTAATCGTGCCATCATAATCCACACTGGCAGACGCATCCAATTGCACACTAGCCGTTAAATCTCCACCCACATATACCACGCGATTTTCTCCTGAATTGGCAACAGGTGATGCGGTGAAGCCTTCAAATTGGGTCGCATCTTCAATGGTTAAACGTCCCGTCAGGCTACCAATGGCGATAATGGGACGATAGGGATGCCAGTCGGCTGTGAATAGGGTATCAGAATCGGTATTAGAGAAAAATCCAACTTCTTCTATACCATATGTGAGTTGTCCACTACTATATGTGAGTTGTCCATCTGAGAATATATATCTTCCATCACGAGATACATCTAAAACAGCAACGTCAAACATGCTAGAAAGTGAATCTGTAAAATGACCATCTATCAAATAATCTCTCTCAAATACACCTATTTCTTGTGCAATTATCACAAAATTGTTTCGCAATTCTGTTGCAATACTAATAGGCTCCGTTTCTAAATTAAATTGCCTCTTGACTTCTCCTGTTTGAGCATCAAGAACAATTAACCCACCAGGTCCGTAGAGGATATCGTCAAAGTTTTCAGATAATGATAAAATTGCATCGCCTACTAAAATAATCTCAGATTCATCAGGTCCCCAAATTAAAGGGTTAAAGACTCCTAAACTAGATGTTTCATTTAAGACTCTAAATATAACTCTGGTACGATAATTTAGAGGAAATAATTTAATCAAATCACCTGTTTGTGCATCCCATGTCGAAATGCTATAGTATACCCATGCTATAGTTTCGAATGTTGTATCATTAATCGAGCTAAATATGCTAAGTTCATTTACTACTAATATTTTATCGCTTGTTGGGCTCCATAAGGCAAATCCACTACGAGTAGATAGTCTTTTATTAAATGTTAAAGACAAAGAATTTTCATCCCAATTTAAAATTTCTAAATTGCCCAATCTTGAAATCACTAATTGTTGACTATTGGGACTCCATGAAGCAGATAATATACTATCTTGTGTGTAAATACTCGTTAGGAGATTAAGAGAATCATTATAAATAGATATTCCCCCCCCATCTTGTGCCACTGCAAGATAGCGACCATCAGGACTCCATTCCACATCCAACACAGGTTTAATGATGGTCTCTAATAAATGTTGACCTTCTATTTGAGAATAAAAGCAAAACAATATTATAATCAAATAAGCCCAAAATCTATTGATTGACATAAAATTTTCTCCTTTAAGGTATACACTCTAATGGTTGAATAACAGAATTATTCAAATAAGGAATGAACTCTTGTTCGGTAATTGGACGTGTAACACTACCAAGTGTACTGGGCGAAATATCATTACCATCTAATCCAGAGACAATATTAAATCGATAAATATACCAGATTAACTGCCTTAATTCTGGGCTAGAAGCATCATAGTTAATGCGAACCCCTAGAAGAGGCATGTGCATTGAGCGTTGATTCATTCCAAAGCGCACCATTTTGAGTGTGAATGTATCTGAATTTGGTACGCCATCTATATCAGCACCTGTTTTTAATATTTCAAAGTCATTAGTATCATAATTTTCACGTAGATGCCGCATGTAACTTTCTGCCAATGTTTCATTAACATTAGTGCAAGAGTTTTCCATATCTTGGAGGTATGTAAAGCGATTATTGTCTTCATCCCATATACTTGCAGAATAAAATACATTAGGATGACCAGGACAAGAAATTTGATTAGCCTCGAAATCTGCCCATGTTAATTTCCATAGCCAGCCTAAAAACGATTGAAAAACATAAGGTTCATTATTGCTATCAGAATCTAATGGTGTATTAAAACAGCTTTGGTATGATCTTAATATTCTGGTCTGATTTGGATCAAGATATGTTATTTTTGGAAGTAATATATTTGTAGGAACAACACTAAAAATAGCCGAAACCCATCCTTTTTCATTAGAAACACCATAAACAGCGTCATAAAGAGCCTGCTCTACATAAGGCATAATGAGATAATATCCTATTTTGGCATTGGGGAAACTACTATTATCTTTTCTATACTCATTCGCAAGTGCAAACCAATCTCTATTAAGGCAGATTATTTTTCCTGTGCCATCGTCTACTTCTGTTTTACCGTCACAAAATGGTGATTTGCCTATCCAATCAGTAATAGTCGTAAGATAATTCTCTTTAAAATAAGTCATTGGACCGAATTCACTTACTAAATAGTCCTCATCAAACATACGATTGGCTATGGCACGCGCAAAAAGATAGTAAGGGCTATAGTTAGATTCATATGTTCTAAACAGCTCAATCTCTTCTTCTAAAATACTCCTTGATGTACCCAAAACAAAAGTATCGGGGCTATGTACACTATCTATCTGCCCGTTATATTCATAGTCCAATATATTGAATTCAAAAAGTATGTTCCCGACATCATCCTTAACAACTAGATCATTTCTGACACCATTGACAGAAAAATCTGCTAATTCATAAGGGCTAAAAACTAGTTGTTGATCTAACGAAAATTCATGATAGATTGTTAAATATATAATGTCTTTATAGAGTAACAAACAGGCAAGTCTATCTTCTCGATTAAGATTATTTATGGCGCTAAGTCTACCAACTTCATTTGGGTTAGAGCATTGAGTTGTCTCGTTAGGTGGCAGTGGTACATCACACTCCCGCGAAAAAGCGGTTGTCGAAACAGGGAGTGCATTTACACCCCAAATGCTATTATCATCGGTGGCGTTGGTGCTAGGTGGGTTATCTGGTGACCAATAATTCCCTGCAACCGATACGGCTGAACTTGTAGCTGTGCGATAAACTGCCCCACCTGCATTTTGTTCACTAGGATTAGAAACAACTGTGACGGTGTTGTGAATAAAATTACTTTGTTTCACATCAATTAATCCCGTAAATTCGGTGTATGACGATGCGCTAATCGCCCCACCTGCATAATAGGAGTGATTATTCTCGAAACTGCTACACTCAACCAAGGTCACACTTCCACCTGTATGACCAATTATTGCTCCGCCCATCCATCTGGATTCATTATGTTGAAACAACGAGTTGACAATATGGACTGTAGAACGGGGTGTTGGTATAGACTGGGTATCAACACTAATAGCACCACCCCAATCAGCGAAGTTGTTGATAAATTGGCTGTTATAAATCGTGACATCACTGGATTGAATTTCAATGCCTCCACCAACAAAGGTTGTATTATCCTTAAAGGTGAGATTATAAATAGTGACCTTAGATGGGGTGTTTCCATTTATTGGAGAAATAGAAAAAAGAGGTCGTTTTTCTGATGAGGTACGCACAATAACTGCACCCGCAATTGATGTATTATTTGTATAAGCATCTGCACCAACAATCGTGATATTGCCAATCACTTGTAATTCTGTAGTTAATCCATAGGTGTTATTGGGTAGTATAATCACATGGTGACTTAAATTATTTTGAGCGCGGTTATTATTGACATATTCTAATGCCCCGCGCAAACTGCAATCACCTTCTGCATCGGTGCATTGATTCAAAGTACCATTATCCGCGGTGGTATCTACTGTCAAAAATATCGGCGGGGTTTGTTGCGTGCCTGTTTCCGGCAGGGTGAACTCGCCTTCTATCGGCGGGATTTGGATGAGCAACTCCGATTCACCTTCATTTTGGGGTGGTGGGGTGGGTGTCAGTATGGGAATAGTGGGAGGCAAGCACGATGTATCGTAATTCATCACCAGTGTCGGGGCGGGTTCGGGTGTGATTTCGGGTGCATTTGGCGCAAACCGTACCATCAGGTCACTCGCCATCGGCACAATGTGGTCAATATCCGCTACTGTTGGCGCAAGTTTGTGTTGCACCTGCCCAATGCTGTTCAAAAACAGGGGCATGAGTTCACAAGTGGCGATTTGACTGAGGGTTGGGTCGGGTGGCAAGCGTGAAATATCAATCGTCAGGGTCACAAATGCCCCATCAGGCGAAGGTGTGATGCGGATATATGCCTCGCCTGCCAGTCCACCATAATCGGGTTTGCTCACCAAACTGAATTTTGCGCCGTATCCCCATTCCATATCTAGCAAGGCAAAGCCAATTCCGCGCAAGGTGGGCAAATTTTGGTTGATGGCAAATTGCAATTCTTGTTCGCTAAACGGAGTCCAATCGGCAGAAGCTAAATCGCACGGGAACGGCATGGCGGGCAGATGTGGCGCAAATACCACATTTTGACCAACCGCATCCCCCGCAGGAATGCCATCATGGGTCGTGCCTGTGGGCATCCCCCACCAATTGTTGGATGCATCGAGTGGGGTGAGTGTGCCTTGTGGGTTTGGGACATTTTGCACGGCGATATTGGCATTGTTCACAATACAACTATTGTGGATAGTATTTACAGAAACCTGTGCGGTTAAGATGCCGACAGGTAATGTAAGTGGGGGGGTAATAGAGAAATTGAAATCATGGTGGTGATGAGGGCGACGATGAGTAAAAAGGTGCGTTTCATAATAAAGACCCTCTTTTTGAAATTTATAATCATTATTTAGGGTAGCAGGGGATGAACACCATGCCTAGTGACGGATGTCATATCACTTACTAGCGTATAGCAACCGTAGGCATAGGATGATTAACCTATTCCCACAAATGTTAAGACTCTAGCGAATTGATGTAAAGAACACGTATAATAGCCATATCAAATCAGCAAAAAGGCAAGCCACATGTTCAAATTCATGATGTTGTTTCATCATCCCGAAAATATCGAAAAATTCGAGAATAGTTATAACGATTTGTTGGGGCTAGTTGAGCGGATGCCCGATGTGCGTCGCCGTCAGGTGATTCATGTATTGGGTAGTCCTGCGGGAAAATCGCAATATTATCGGATTTTAGAGGTGTATTTTGATGACCGTGCCAGCATGGAAGCCTCGCTCCTATCGAAACAGGGGCAAGAGGCAGGTGGGCAAATTGCCACCTTTCCAGCAGGGTCGTATGAGATGATTTTTGCTGATGTTTATGAAGAAGCGGGTGGTCGCACCCCTAAACCATAGAGGACACACACAACACACAATGGATAGCTTAAAAAAACTCATCCGTAGCGAAGGTTTGAATTTAGGAAATGGCATTTTGAAGGTGGATAGCATCCTCAATCATCAAATTCACCCGCGCCTCATGCGGGAGATGGGCGAGGCGATGGCGGCGCAATTCAGTGGGGTGCGGATAGACCGCATTTTGACAGCCGAAATTTCGGGTATCGGACCCGCCCTCATGACGGGGATGGTGTTGGATGTGCCTGTCGTGTATGCCCGCAAAAAGAAACCAATTACGATGGCGGGACCCGTGTTTTTAGAAACTGCACCCAGTCACACCAAAGGCGGGGATGTTCCCTTATTGGTGAGCGCAGAATTTTTGCATGAAGGCGAAAATGTGCTAATTGTGGATGATTTCCTCGCCACAGGCAAAACATTGATGGCATTGGCGCGGATTTGTAAAAGCGCAAAGGCAAATTTGGTCGGTGTGGGTGTGGTCGTGGAAAAATCTTTTGAAAATGGGCGCGAGATGATGCTTAACGCGGGGTATACCATCCCGATTCACGCCTTAGTCACGATTGCACACATGGCGAATTATCCCAACGGTCCCATCACCCTCGCGGATGATGAACCGATTGCATAAATAACCTAACTTTCTATATAGGCGCATGAACTATCATACGCCTATGTCATATTCACAAACAATTTGCATTATCATGCCGACACAAATAGATAAGGAGACCTGATATGCCACGTAATGTTGCGATTATGATTTTTAACGAAGTCGAAGTATTGGATTTTGCGGGTCCCTTTGAGGTATTTGGGGTGGCACGCGCTATCAGTGATACAACACAACCCTTATTCAATGTGTATACCATCGCAGAACGCGCCGAGCCAATCATTGCCCGCAATGGCTTGAGTGTGAATCCACATTACGCACTCGATAATTGCCCCAAACCCGATATTTACCTCATCCCCGGTGGGCGTGGCACACGTACCGCTATGCACAACACCGCCCTCACCAGTTGGATTGCTAATCAAGCCTCGCGGGTGGAACAAGTCTTATCTGTTTGTACAGGTGCATTGATGTTGGGGAAGGCGGGATTATTGCAAGGGTTATCCGCAACGACCTATCACACCAGTTTTGAAGAATTAGCGGCGGTATCCCCCACGACCAACCTCATGCGACAATCGCGCTGGGTGGATAATGGCAAAATTGTGACCAGCGCAGGCGTATCGGCGGGTATTGATATGGCGTTGTATGTGGTGGGCAAACTCTACGGCGTGGAACAAGCCCGTTGGACAGCCCGCTACATGGAATACAACTGGAATGAAAATCCAAACTTGGCATGAATGCCGATAGGGGGGA
>CALDGT010001165.1 GCA_937942935.1 uncultured Chloroflexota bacterium
CCCTTCTATCGGCGCGATTAGTGATGACCCCACTTTTTTTGCAATTTGAATACTACCGACCCGATTTCCCAGAAGATTCGTATGGGTTCACCCGCGAAGACCGCCTCTACTATGCACCGTATGCGCTCGATTATTTACTGACTGATGCAGATATTTCTTATTTAGGTAATTTAACCTTTCCGAATAGCACTCGCCAATTATTTAATGCCAGCGAATTACACCACATGGAAGACGTGAAATTTGTCACTCGTTGGGCTTTCACCATTTTGACATTTGGGGGCATTGGTACACTAATTTTAATAGGTGCTTTATGGCGCAATCGAGATTATCGGCAAACGATTCGTAAGGGCATTTTTTCGGGCGCGATTTTGACGATTACACTTATCATCGCCATTGTTATTAGCGCGATTGTCGCATGGAATCAATTTTTTGATTTGTTTCACATGCTATTATTTGAGAATGGGACATGGCAATTTTTATACTCAGATACCCTCATCCGCCTATTCCCAGAGAAGTTCTGGTTCGATGCGGCGCTCACTATCGGTATTTTGACCACCCTTTTTTCACTCTGCCTACTCGCAATTACATGGCAATATGGTAATATTGTCACATGGATAAAAGGATTTTATCACAGATGAAAAAGTGGTTTTCGATTGGCATTGGCATCAAACGGTGGCTATTTTCTGCCTTTGTGGGCTTGAGTATGGTGGTCGCAGGAGTCGTTTATACCATTCTCAAGTTTATTAGCGTCACGCCACTATTTATTTCGTCCATAAATTGGGTGACAATCATCACACTTTTCGTCTTAGGACTCACAATTCTCTCATTTTCTGTGATAAAATTATATCGTAACTTGTTAGCACCTTATCGCAAACATCAACAAGGACGACTCATAGACGTGGTTTATGCTCATAGCAAACGTCATAAAGGATTGCGCCTCGTAGCGATTGGCGGTGGGACAGGTCTACCTTCGGTATTACGCGGATTCAAAGCCTATACTGATAACATCACAGCAGTTGTCACCATGGCAGATGATGGTGGTAGTTCTGGACGGCTACGGCGTGAATTGGGTGTTTTGCCACCGGGTGATTTGCGGAATAACATTGCCGCCCTCGCAGATGATGAAAAATTGATGACACAACTTTTTCAATATCGTTTTTCTGAAGGTGATTTGCGTGGTCATTCGTTTGGAAACCTTTTCATTGCGGCGATGTCGGGTGTGAGTGGTAGCCTAGAAACAGCCCTCATAGAGGTGGAACGGGTGCTAAATATACAAGGACGGGTTTTACCTGCCACATTATCTGATATTCATTTGGTTGCCGATGTTCGAGTTGCAGGAAAGAATAACCTCATTCGTATTGAAGGTGAATCGAAAATTAGTGAAGTTGGTGGAAAAATCGAGCGCATTGAAATACAACCGTCTGATGTGATGGCATATACAGAAAGTATTAAAGCCATTTTAGAAGCCGATTTGGTTGTGATTGGACCGGGCAGTTTATTCACGAGTATTATCCCAAATTTATTGGTCAATGGCATTGCCCAAGCCTTAAAAGAGACCAAAGCCCACAAAGTGTATGTGTGCAATGTCGCCACACAACCGGGCGAAACAGAGAATTTTACGGTTGCAGACCATGTTCTGGCGCTTGAGCAATATATTGGACGTGGTATTTTGCAAAGCATTGTGGCAAATAATGCCACACCAACGCTGAATAAGGGTGAAAATACCCATTATGTGGCGCTTACGCCACCCAATCATGAAATTTTTCAGCGTTATTTAGTGCATTACACCGATTTAACAGACGAACAACAACCTTGGCGACATGACCCTCGCAAATTGGTGAATGCTCTATTAAAAATATTAGAGTTGGAAAAAACGGGCAACAGCATTTCTACTAGCCCTGTTTTTGAACAATTGTAACTATCTACATTAGTGAGAGGAAATCAACAAATGGCTATTCGTGTAGGGATTAACGGTTTTGGTCGTATTGGTCGCCAAGTGCTGAAAGCCATGCGCGATTATTATAAAGATTCCATTGATATTGTCGCTTTCAATGATTTGGGCGACCTCGAAACAATGGCGCACCTGTTCCGCTATGATTCCACATACGGACGTTATAATGGCAAAGTGGAAGTCAAAGATGGTAATTTGATTGTGGATGGCGATTCTATCAAAGCCTTATCTGCAAAAGACCCAGCAACCCTTCCTTGGGGTGATTTGGGTGTAGATATTGTCATCGAAAGCACCGGTATTTTCACTGACCGCGACCAAGCCGCCAAGCACCTTGAAGGTGGCGCAAAGAAAGTCATCATCTCTGCTCCTGCCAAAAAAGAAGACATCACCATCGTGTTGGGTGTCAATGAAGAACAATATGACCCCGCCAAACATCATGTCGTCTCTAACGCATCTTGCACAACCAACTGTCTCGCTCCTGCCGCCAAAGTGGTGCATGAAAAATACAATATTCTCAATGCCTTCATGACCACCATTCACAGTTATACCAACGACCAACGCATTCTTGACCTGCCCCACAAAGATTTGCGCCGTGCGCGTTCTGCCGCCATCAACATCATCCCCACCACCACTGGCGCGGCAAAAGCTGTCTCTTTGGTCATTCCTGACCTCAAAGGCAAATTCGATGGTTTCTCTGTGCGCGTTCCAACCCCAACTGTTTCCCTTGTGGATTTCGTGGCGGTTGTAGAAAAAGCACCTGCCAACAAAGAAGAAATGATTGCCGCTTTTGAAGAAGCCGCCAATGGTCGTATGAAGAACATTTTGGCTGTCGAACATTCACAATTGGTTTCTACCGATTTTGTTGGCAACCCGTTCTCTAGCACTATTGATGTGGAATCCTGCTCAGTGAATAAGACACTGGTCAAAGTCGTGACTTGGTATGATAACGAATGGGGTTATTCATGCCGTACTGCCGATTTAGCTAAATTTATCGGCGACCGCCTCTAATTATCAAGTTGTTTTTTCACAGAGGGGTTATGTATACCCCTCTGTTTTTGTGTAACCCACCCAATCCTACTCTAGGAGGCTCTCTTTATGAACAAGATGAATATTCGTGATATTGAATTAACGGGCAAGCGTGTCCTCGTCCGTGTGGATTTTAACGTTCCTCTGGATGGTTCTACTGTGACCGATGACACTCGCGTGCGTGCCGCCGTCCCAACCATCAAATACATCCTCGAACAAAAACCCAAATCAGTTGTTTTGATGTCTCATTTGGGCAGACCAAAAGGCGGACCCGCTCCCGAATTTTCGCTTAAGCCAACTGTTGATGTTTTAGCCAAATTACTTGGTGTGACAGTCGCTTTTGCTGAGGATTGCATCGGCGAAGTCGCCGATAAAGCCGTTGCCAACTTGCCAGAAGGCGGTGTCCTAATCCTCGAAAACACTCGTTTTTATAAGGGTGAAGAAAAAAACGACCCCGAACTTGCCAAATCACTTGCCAAACATGGTGATATTTTCGTGAATGATGCGTTTGGGTCTGCTCATCGCGCCCATTCATCTACTGTTGGCGTGACCGATTACTTGCCCGCAGTTGCAGGCTTTTTGCTCGAAAAAGAAATTGATTACCTCTCAAATGCGATTGAATCACCAAAGCGCCCCTTCATTGCCATTTTAGGCGGGGCAAAAGTATCGGATAAAATCGCCGTGATTGAAGCATTGCTCAATAAAGTAGATGCGTTGCTCATCGGCGGTGGTATGGCAAACACCTTCCTCAAGGCACAAGGATTGGCATTAGGTAATTCGCTCGTAGAAGCCGATGCTATTGAAACCGCTAAAATGCTCCTCGATAAAGGTGGCGATAAATTAGTTTTGCCTGTGGATGCTGTGATTGGTGATAAATTCGATAACGAAGCCCAACGCAAAACCATTGATGTGGTTGCTGGTGTACCTGATGGTTGGTCAATTTATGATATTGGCGAAGAAACAGTTAAACAATTTGCCGCCGTGTTGAGTGGCGCTAAGACCATTGTCTGGAATGGACCAATGGGCGTATTTGAAATGTCGAATTTTGCCAAAGGTACATTTGCTGTCGCAAAACTCCTCGCAGACCAGACCGCCAAAGGTGCAATTACCATTATTGGTGGTGGCGATTCTGCGGCGGCGATTGAAGAATCTGGTTTAGCAGATAAAATCACCCATATTTCAACAGGTGGTGGCGCAAGCCTCGAAATGTTGGAAGGGCAAGCCCTGCCCGGTGTAGTCGCGTTGAAGGATAAATAACCCATGCGGACACCTATCATCGCTGGCAATTGGAAAATGCACAAAACCCCCACCGAATCGGTGACATTTGTGAACGAACTCGCGCCTCTCATCGCTTCTTATACAGGTGTGGAACGGGTCGTTGCGCCAACCTTTTTGGCGCTCACAGGGGTCGTAGAAGCCTTAAAAGGCACAGAAATTAAGGTCTCTGCTCAAAATACGCATTGGGAAACACATGGTGCGTTTACATCGCAAATTGCACCAACCATGCTCAAAGGGCTGGTCGAGTATTGCATCATCGGACATTCTGAATGTCGGGAATATCTCAAAGAAACCGATGACATGATTAACAAAAAGGCAAAAGCCTTGCTCGCACAGGGTATAAAACCCATTATTGCTGTTGGCGAAAGCCTTGCTCAAAATGAAGCAGGTGAAACAGAATCATTTGTTGGTGGGCAAGTTCGCGCCGCCCTCGCAGGCATTAGCGAAGCAGATATGGCGAATATCGTCATCGCATACGAACCTATTTGGGCAATCGGTACAGGTAAAAATGCTAGTGCCGAAATCGCCAACAAAATTTGTGGCATGATTCGTGCTACCATCGCCGATTTATATGGCGAAACAGTTGCCCAAGCGACCAGAATCCAATATGGTGGCAGTGTAAAACCCAATAATATGCTAGACTATATGTCACAAGAACATATTGACGGCGGGCTGGTGGGTGGCGCATCGCTCCAAGTTGCTGATTTTGTGGCGCTCATCCAAGCCTCTGCCCAAGCTAAGGGAGTATAGGGCGCTGGTTGTCATTGACTTTTTTCTGGCATTTGGCTTCGTGGTGGCGTTATTTTATGGATTACGCCAACTAGAACGCTGGTTACATCAACATATTTTCAAGGTGGGCTGGTTAGTTCTCAAGAATTTCCAACAGACCACCTTGCTGTATTACACATTTTTTCTGCCGGGTGTCATCATCAATCAATTGGTGTATTGGCTCATGGCAGGTGTGTTAGATGTGCGTGCAGACCGTGCGATTCGGTTGCCAGAAAAACAAGAAATTGGCGAACTAAAACTCAATTTCATCAAGTTATCAAAAAAAGCCAGTCCCGCTAAAGTGAGTGTCATCACAATAGCCCCATTTTTGGCGGGATTATTTTTTATCTTATTCGCCATGAATAATATTTTTCAGGTGAATGTTGCTTTTGCCGATTTTGATGGCACATTAGATGGGATATTGCGCGGGATTGGGCGAATTACCAGCGCACCTGATTTTTGGTTATGGGCATATTTATTGTTTACCGTTGCCAACACGATGATGCCCGATTTTAAGCAAATTCGAGGGCTACGTTGGATTTTGACCATCATTGGAATTGCAATGGTTGGCTTATTTATCATTGGTGTTGGGGATGAAATTGCCCATGCTGCCATTTCGGGACCCATTCTCACGGTGTTGAATACCCTTTCTGGGGCATTTGCATTTGTGATTATTCTGGATGCAGTAGCAGTAGGCGTTTTATCTGCCATCGAAAACACAATAGAATACATCACAGGCGATAGCGCCACCTTCAAAAATGGTAAGATGATTGCCATGACCCGTGAGCAAGTCATCGCATCACGCAATCAAGAGCGACAAAAGAAGATGCAAGCCATTAGAGAACCCAAACAACTTTCTCCATTGGCAGGCGCTCCATCGGTTTATAAATTGCCCTTCCCCATCCCCAGCGCACCGGGTATTGAGCCAATTACACCCGTACCGAGTGCTATTTTATCTGCTCCACCCCCACCACCAGCACTTGATAAACGCGCTACACGAGAAGAACCCAAAGTCATCACTGTTCCGCCTGTAAATGAGCCACCAAAACCACCTCCCCCACCACCACGGGCGATTATTTTTGGGGGGACATCCGCCATCAAAGACGAGGATGAAGATGATGAAATTCGTTATGAAGATATCGAAGAATCCCCTTGAGACGCTGAATATCTGCTTAAGACAAAAAAGCCAATGATGATGAGTAACACCATCACACTAAATGCGATAAATTTGAACATCTGGCTGGTGGTGATGAGTGTCAATATACCAAAACAGCTACAGAATAAATAATAGGTGTATACGATTTGGCGCTGGGTAAAACCCATATCTAACAAGCGAAAATGGATATGACCTCTATCACCTTGCATGGGATTCCGACCTTTACGGATGCGATTGGTGGCTTGCCATGCTAAGTCCATCAACGGCAAACCCATCACTAGCAGGATAGTTGCCATTTTTGCACCACCGATAATGCTTAATGTGCCGAGCAAATACCCCAAAAAATAAGCCCCACCGCCTAAGAAAAGTTGTGCCGGATAGGTGTTATACAGCAAAAATGCCAGTGTAGATCCCATCAGCGCCAACGGGAGCAAACTCACACTCGTTTGCATCAAGATAAATCCACTATTGATGAATAGCATCACTCCCGCAATAAATGCAACACCAGTTGCTAATCCATCTAACCCATCCATAAAATTAGTCGTGTTTATCATCAGTCCAAGCCAGAACATCGTTAATGTGACGGTGACAAGGTGTGACCAATCTGTTTGTTGACCTGTGAGAGGATTATTGAAT
>CALDGT010001166.1 GCA_937942935.1 uncultured Chloroflexota bacterium
ATAGCGGGTAGCGCCCAAAGGCACTTTAATCGTTTTGCGTTTGGGAATAAGATAAATAAATCCATGTGGGACAGATATGCCAAATTGCTCTTGTAGCAATAACCCATAACCCGCCAATTGTAACCGATGTGGTTCGCGCACACTGCTGGAAAACTTGTACTCCACCGGGTACATATCGCCTGTTGGGGTCATGACCAATTCATCTAAAATGCCCACCAAATTCAGACGCTCACTTTTGAGCTGTACCCGAAATTCGCGCTTGCCTTCTGCCAATTCATATGCCGTAAATGTCCGCCGTTTGGCACGGAATTCTTCTTCCTCATGTTCTTCTTTGCCAATGTCCATCATGGCGGTACGTGGGCGGATGTGTGTGAGGCAGGTCTCATAAAATAACACACGCGGACAAAATGTATAATGATTGAGGTCGGTACATATTAGATGTTGACCATCATGATTCTCTTTCATCGTTATAAACCTCCTGACGGCGTTCCCATTCTTGGGTGGCGATTGGGATAAGGGTGATTCTGCCTGTCTCTTTGCCCAATAGTCGCCTCATTTTGTGCATGAGTTCATTTTGATGGGCGCGGTTAATATCCCCATAAAAGGCAGAGAGTTGAATACGGTCGAGTCCATAATCTAAACACGCATCGGCAATTTTGCCCCGAATGCGGTCATTGCTAATGTCGTACATCACAATCATGTGCATAATGGTTATTGCCCCACACGGAATCCTTTATAATCGGGCGAGTCGTTGCGGACAAAACTGGCAAAGCTACGGGCTTGCATTTGGATGATGTGCTTGAGCGCAAATCGGTCGGTGGGATAGCGCATTTTGGTCTCGTAACGTTCTAAAATATGCTCGGCAAATTGGCGTTTGGTATCATCTGCCAAGCGATTACCGTCTGTAAAATCCACAATAAAATTGCGATTGAGCAACCCAATCACGGCTCGGTCAACAACAATTGAGCGAAATTCTTCTATCATGTCCAATGTGAGCGATGGCTTACCCGGTCTATCGGTATGGATAAATCCCGCAAAAGGGTCTAATCCTGCTAAAACAATGGCACGTTCAATTTGCCCATACAACATGCCATAGCCATAATTGAGCAAAACATTCATGGGGTCGCTTGCTCCGCGCCCCTCGCGCCGTTCCCATCCGTAATTGGCGGGGATGACCATCCGTACCGCTTCCCAATAGGTTTGGGCGGCATTGGCTTCAATAGATAAAATCGGTTGGCG
>CALDGT010001167.1 GCA_937942935.1 uncultured Chloroflexota bacterium
ATTTTACACACTTACCGAGTCCGCGTTATTTTTGGGCATATTTTTGAGTTTATGCCTAAAATAATGAGGCATCTGAGGCATAAACGCGGTAAAATAGAAGGAACGATTGCCATATCCCCAAAAAAATGATGATGCTATGCCCATACTGAAACGCTTAAATTTATTGCCCAAACTGATTTTATTATTCATCTCTATCGGATTATTGCCGTTGCTCATCGTGAGTAGCATCAACAGCTTTCAATCGGCAGAATTATTGATGAATAATGTCATCATCGAAGAACGCACCCACCTGCAAAATGTGGCAGAGACTATCTCGCGCTTTTTCGATACCGCCACCAGCGATATTCTCATCCTCGCCAATAGCACCACTATGAAAACGCTGGCTAGTGCCATCGCAGAATCGCGCAGTTTGGTCTTGCAACAAGCGCGTGAAATGCTAGAAGATGATTTTATCACCCTCATAGAACGCCGATTGGTGAATGATGAACGGGTTTACCAGCAAGTGCGCTTTTTAACCGCCGATGGATTTGAATTTGTGCGCGTAGATAATTTGTCATCGGGAATCCGCCCCGCCAGAGGCTTTAACCTCAATTCGCGCACCAACCGCGATTATTTCACCATCCCCAACACCTTGCCCCCAGACCAAATTTATATCTCGCCCATCGAATTGGTCGAAGAATTTGGTCGCCTCCAAACGCCGTATATCCCCGTCATGCGCTATAGTACCCCCATTTATGCGGGCGATGTGTTCGTGGGGGTGTTGGTGACGGATGTGCGGATGAATGGCTTTTCGCCGTTGATTAACAACACCCTCTCGCCCGATACGATTTCATTTTTAGTGGATGATGCGGGTTATTACCTCATCCATCCCGATGAGACCAAACTCTATGGGCGCGATTTGGGGACAGGCGAGGCGCTTGGGCGCGATTTTCCTAGTTTTCAACCGGTCATCGCTCGGCAGGCAGATGGCGTCGAAGATTTGGGTAAATATCTGGCGATTTATCAACGCATCATCCCCACAGGCGACCCCGATTTTTACTGGACGCTCATCTCAATGCGCCCAACCGCCTCGGTGTTGGGATTTATCAATCAACAATTGCTCACGGTGTTGGGTGGGGTGTTTTTGGTCGGGTTGGTGGTGAGTTTTATCTCGTTCTTTTTGGCGCGGGGGATTAGTCGCCCCATCACCGAATTGACCAAACAAGCACAAGCCCTCGCGGGGGGGAATTTTGGCGGGCGCATCATCACGCAAAAGACCGATGAAATCGGCAAATTGGCGCAAACCTTCAATAGCATGTCGGGACAATTGCAAGACCTCATCTCTACACTAGAAAAACGGGTGCAAGAACGCACGCGCGACCTCGAATTGGTATCGGCACAGGCGCAAACCGCCGCCCAACAAGCCGAACATGCCAACGCGGTGAAAACCCAATTTTTAGCCAGCATGTCGCATGAACTCCGTACCCCCCTCAGCGCCATTTTGGGATTCGCCCAAATTATGGGCAATGACCCGCAATTGAGCCGTGAAAAACAACAAAATATTCAGATGATCCTCAAGAATGGGGCGCATCTGCTACGACTGATAGAAGATATTCTGGAGATGTCGAAAATAGAGGCGGGGCAAAGCCACCTCGCGCCAACCCATTTCGATTTGCTCGAATCGTTAGATAGTCTGTGGGCGCTGTTCAAAATCCGCGCCGAAAGCCAAAATTTATCGCTGGTGTTTCAGTATGCCGAAAATTTGCCCCGCACCATCATCGCCGATGAGGTGAAATTGCGCCAAATTTTGATTAACCTCGTCAGCAATGCCATCAAATATACCGAAAAAGGGCATGTGATGGTGCGCGTATCAGCGCCAAAGCCAACGCGCCTGCATTTTGCTGTCGAAGATAGCGGTTGCGGGATTCATGCCGATGAGATGGATGATTTATTCAGCGCGTTTGTGCGGGGCAAGCAACACCGCATTAGCACCATCGGCGGGACAGGCTTGGGCTTGCCGATTAGCAGGCAATTTGCGCGGTTGATGGGTGGCGATATTACCGTCAAAAGCGCGGTGGGAGAGGGGTCTTGTTTTTTTTTTTTTTTTGTTATTTAGCCGATTTCATCCACAGAT
>CALDGT010001168.1 GCA_937942935.1 uncultured Chloroflexota bacterium
AGATAAAACAAATGCGAGTGAAAGTTGCATATTGCTTGTTCCTTAAATTCATTATTTTGCGAATTACGATTATTTTAGTCGCAAAATCTACAAAAATCTACAAAACAATATCATTATTTTTGCATGATATGTCATATTAGGGCGCAAATACTCGCGCCCTAATGATTATTTATTCACCAATTAACCGATAAACTTGCGCGGTATCATCTGCACCATAAATCCGTTCTAAATAGGGCGCATCTGCGACAGCAGAAGTCATCTCAAATTCCCATGCGACTGGGGTCTCCCAACGCCATGCCACATCATAACTCGTGCGGTTGGTGATGATTTCTGGGACAAAAACATGCGTAATCCCGTATTGACGTAACAAATCGGCGTTAGCGGGGTCGGATGGATTGCGCCAGAATGCTTCTAATGCGCGTCCTGTGGCTATGCTCTCTTGTGTATTGAACGCATACGGCAACAGGGGGAAATAAATAGACTCGCGTTCCGATATGACCGATGTCCAATCTGTTTCGGGTGAGGTGGGAAAATTCAAAACGACAGACTCAATGGGGGTGTTATTTTTGACCCAATAGAGCGCATCTGCATCACTATTGCTGGCATATTGGCTAGGGAAATGGGTTATTGGCTTGATGACGCTCAAAATGGGGTCACGCATCAATACCACACCCGCCACAATCAAGGCTAATGTGCCATTGATGAGATACGATGTGCGGTAGGTCATGCGAATTTTGCCATCGCCATACGCATCCCATAACCACATCATCGCGCCACCTGCTAAAACGGTGAAGGGGATAATCACACCACCCCATGCGAGGTCACGCGGATTGATAAAACGGTCTAAAAATGGGAAGATGGCGGCAATTCCGCCAGTGGATGAAAAGTCGAGCAAAATGAATACCCAAACCATGCTCATTAATGCTATTGAATCGCGTTTTTGCCATCCAAGCCACGCACCAAAAAGTGCCATCGGCGCAAGCCACAACCCATGATGGGTTATCATCACCAGCATGTTATCGGTAGAACGGTCAAATGGTGAACCGATTCCTGCATCTAAACCTGTCTGAAAAATAGAGGCTGTTTTGATGAGCCATGGGGCAGTTGCGACCAATGCGACTAACGGAATTCCAAAGGCAAGCATGAGCCATGTGTTTTTATTTGGGCGCATATCGCTTAACCAGACCACCGCTAAATAGGGGATGTATCCCAAGATGAGGATGATGAACATGGTATGATGTGCGACCAATGTTGCGCCAAGCATTAAGCCCGCGAATATGGCGTCTATGGGATAATGATATTTTTGATACCGCCACGCAAAAATTAAGAAGGCTTGGGCAAAGGCGATGCCCATCAACATGACAAAATAACCTTCTACCAATAACCCAAAAAGGCTAAGGCTGGCTAATATTGCCAAACCCATTGCCCGCCCTAATGATTTGGCGCGGAGTTCCGACCCAAAATCGTATGCCAACCACACATTGAGCAATGCCAAAACAGCACCGACACCAAATTGGGTGGTATGAATGCCTGCATTGAGTTGTTGTGATAAATAAGCAGTGAGGGCGGTGAATCCGTTGGCATAAATATATTGAATATCCGGTTGAAAGGGTGCAAATGTGTTGAGGCTCGTCCCAAATTCGGTTGTGAGTGCCATATACCCATAGCCTTGCGCGGTTGCACCGAGTGGCACAGCAAAAAGCAGGGTGGGAATGGCAAAAATGAACCCAACTAATGCAAAAAAGGCGAGGTCTTGTGGACCAGTCCAGCCTTGTTCGGCATCACTCAATTCGTACCCTTTGCTTTCTGCGCGAGATTGCCCAACCGAGAGCGTCCCACCCAAAAAGATGCCGACCACAAGGGCAAATAACAAGTAATCTATGACGAGGGTATCCCATCCAAATAGAGAGGCATAAAAAAGCGTACCGCCGACAATCAGCGCCAAAGCGAATGTTGCCGCCAATCCGATACGGGGTTGTTGTGTTGGGATAGCAGGCGAAAGCATTGCACCTGCGCCAAGTATCACCGACCCAAAAACAAAGAGGACGAGCAAAATCATAATTGGGGGTCCTTTTCGTGAAAAAATAATCAAATGTTGCGTTGGTTATTATAATCCTGTCTTATCCCATAAGGAACACGCAACGTTTTATACCATCTTCACAAATAATGGGGTTATTGTGATATATTCACAGAAATTCCCCCACAAAATTTATTGGTTATTTGAATATTTCTTAAACACTTTTAGGATGATAATAAAAATTGTACGCGATTAAAAGTAAGGATTGATGCGTAATGGACACAGTAAAGACCTACAACATCCTTGTTGTAGAAGATAATGAACCAATCAATCGGCTTTTTTGCAGACATTTATCGGCATTAGGGTATCAATGTTCTGGGGTGTATACCGCAGATGAGGCATTGCAGATGATTTCTGATGATGTCCCTAATCTTATTTTGCTCGATTTTGAGCTACCAGATGGATATGGTACGCGCGTTTTAGATATGCTTCATCAACAACACATGGATGTTGCTACAATCGTTATCTCTGCGAGTCCGCGTGCTTTTACACTCAGGCACACCAGTTATAATATTGACCATATCCTCATCAAACCCATTAGCCCCAGCTTGCTCTCTGAATTGGTGCAAAAAACCCTCATTGCTCGTTCTTATTAATATCCCTCATCTTTTTCTCACCTAGTCGAAAGGCTAGGTGAAAACCTAAACGCATATTCTAGCCACCTGCTCATTTTATTTTCACCTCACCTTGTGATAGAGTGTTCATAGCATAAAATGAGTTTCCCAACATCCATTTTGTACGTCACAACTCATTTTGAACTCGTTAAGAAGTAACGACAAAACAATCACCATTAAAGAGGGATGGTTATGGCTAAAGATTTTTCGACAAGCACAATACTTGTGATTGAAGATAATTTGCCTATCAACAAGTTATTTTGCAAAAATTTATCGGCTTCTGGATTTTTATGTTATGGTGTGACAACCATTGATGAAGCCATTAGCCATATTGAAAATGATATGCCCAATTTGCTCATCCTTGATTTTGAATTGCCAGATGGATATGGCACCCGAGTTTTAGATTATTTAGATGCAAACCAACAATTTAATCCGACGATTGTCTTATCTTACAGCATCAGGGTGTTAGAATTGTTCTACTATCCACAATAACAAATAA
>CALDGT010001169.1 GCA_937942935.1 uncultured Chloroflexota bacterium
GGGTAGTTTTACATATATCGAGTCTATTGACCGTTGGGCGTGGACAACTTTCAACACCTTCCAATGGGATTTGAATTATACAAATCCAGAGGTATTCAATGCCATGCTCGGCGAAATGCTCTTTTTGGCAAATGCAGGCACAGAGGTCTTGCGCTTAGATGCGGTTGCCTTCGTCTGGAAACAAATGGATACATCCTGCGAGAATTTGCCAGAAGTACATAACATCATTCGTGCCTTTAATGCGCTCGTGCGAATTGCCGCGCCTGCAATGATTTTCAAATCGGAGGCGATTGTGCATCCCGATGATGTCGTCAGTTATATTTCGCCAGAAGAATGTCAATTATCATATAACCCGACTTTCATGGCATTGATATGGGAGGCACTCGCCACTCGTGAGGTCAAATTATTGCGCCATTCGATGAGCAAACGCTTTGACCTACCCGATGGCACAGCATGGATTAACTATGTGCGTGTGCATGATGATATTGGCTGGTCATTTGCCAATGAAGACGCCATAGAAATCGGGATTAAGGGTTTTGACCATCGGCTATTTTTGAATCAATTTTATACCGGCAAATTCCCCGGTTCATTCGCAACAGGTTTACCATTCAATTATAACCCTGTTAATCAGGATATGCGGATTTGTGGCACTTGTGCCTCACTCGCCGGATTAGAGCAAGGACTAAATGGTGGCAGTCCATTATTCACAGAAAATGCCTTACGGCGTATCATCATGATTCATAGCCTCATCATTAGCGCAGGTGGGATTCCCTTAATTTATTTGGGGGATGAAATTGCCACAATCAATGATTATAGTTACGAAAAAGATGTGCATAAAAAAACAGATAGCCGTTGGGTGCATCGCCCTAAATTCGATTGGAAACGCGCCGACCATCGCCACGAGGAATTACATCCCGCAGGGCGTGTATTCACTGCCTTACAAGGGCTTATCCGTATTCGCCAAAGCCATTCACAATTTGATGGTACACACACCCAATTTGTAGATGTGCAAAATAAGCATGTATTGGCATTTATCCGTAATCAACGCTTATTTGTATTGGCAAATTTCTCTGAATATGCACAAACAATATCAAAGCAAGTCCTCAATGCCTATTGGTCATCTCCAACCCAAATAACCGACCTCGTGAGTGATACCCTGCTTGAAAATGGGGATGAAATTCGCTTAGAACCCTATCAATTTATGTGGCTAGGTGGACTATGAGGAATGTTACAATTTTTTATTCGTTGCTTGACATAAGATTCAAAAGTAGCGTATGTTTATTTTAAGTGTGTGAATGGGTGTAGATTGGCTACACAAACAAGTTTATGAGAGGAAATTTTGTATGCTCATTGCAAGTGATGTTTTTATCCCAAGCCGTGTTTTGATTGAAGTACGACCAGATGATAACGAAGCCCGTGATGTCTTGGTCGAACTCGAAAATGGGGTGATGTATACCGCCGTTTTCATCACCTTCAATTATCTCAAGCGCCAAATGGAATTAACCTATCAATTGACCCAACAAATTGAAGATACCATTCCCACCCGTTTTGCCGCCCTCGATACCCCGCATATTGTGGTTGAGAGATTAGACCGCGAAACGATTGAAGACACAATAGATAATTTAGTTGCGATGGATGTGTTTGAAAGTTATTTCACCCAAGTAACCGAAAGCCCAGAAGAAGCCGCACAAGGTAAAACCAACGGACAACGCGCCACACAAGAAGTCGCGGCGGTGGTGATATCGGATGTGTTGGTGGTGGAAGAATAATCTTCCACCACTTAAAAACGGACAATCTTTTGTGCGACTCGTAATTGCTTGGGAAAGATAGGCAAAAATTCTAGCAAATTGTGATATTTTTCGTTGGTATCTTTCTCTTGCAAAAACCGCCGTAAAACACTCACAGTACCCGGTAAAATTTCCATTTTACGGGCTTTTTTCTCCATAATCATATAGGCTTTGTATTCGCGTTCATCTACATGGTCTTCTAAATACATCGCCACTACTGCGGAGAGGAATAGCGCCGTAAATTGTTCTTCCCATGTCGGATATTGCGCCTTAAAATGGTCGGGAACAGGTAATTCGCTTTTCATCACCTCTGCCAAATGGTCTGGATTACTCCATAGGTAAGGTTTGAGCATCAAGCGACCCAACACCATAATCACTGCGCGATAGGAATAAGTCATTTGGCTTGGTTCATCATAGGGCCATGGTGGGCTATCGCCCCACGCCAACGGCGGCGGAGCAATACACCATAATTCAGACCCAACACGGCATCCGACATCATAATCGGTGGGATACCCAATATTGGGGATAAACACCAGTTTTTCATCTACATCCCCAACAAACGGTTTCATAAAGGGTTTGAGCGCCATTTTGGTGAATATTTTTTGAGATTGCAACAAGGCTTTATCCCACAAAATTTGTTCTTTACCCCAAAAGGCGGACAATTCTGTCATGACATAAAAATCACGCAAATTCCCTAAATATCCATTTGGCAACCATGCAGGTGCAGGTGTTGTGAGTTCAAATTCTGGCAAACGCAATAAGCCCGCAAATGTAAAGAGGGCTTCTAGGGGTGTTCCCGTATCCAAAAGGATTTGGGTTGCTTGCACGACAGGATGGTCGGCATGTTTGAGGACATGCTTACGGGTGGCACGAGCGTGCATGTGCGTGCCATGCGGTTTGAGTTGTTGTGTTTTATCGGGATAATTGGTCGCCGCCAACACCGCCGACATTAACCGCATACGGTCATCAATACGGACAAGAATATCGCTTTGTTCAGTCATCAGACGTCCTCAAAACAGATGCGAGGTTTTTACATATCAGACACAATGAATCATGTCCTTACTATTGTAGACATAAAGAAGCATTGGGGCAAGTTTTGGTAAAGATTTAGGCGTGTTCAGATGGAAAAATATCGGCAATTGCCAATTTGAAATCGGGTAACAGGCTTGGCACTTCTAGGGTATCTTTTATGCCTAATATACGCACATCATCACCACTTTGATACACCTCTAATGTCTGATTATCACAGTCTACCACCCAAACGATTGTCCCTGCATTGAGATATGCCGTGATTTTGCGTCGTAGCGCATTCAATTCTTCACGATTATCGGCATCGTTAATCACTTCCACTGCTAAATCGGGGATAACAGGGTTATATCCCTTTCGATTCGCCATTTTTTGCTTCTCATAACGTACAAATGCCACATCAGGCGCGAACCGATTATCCTTAACCTGTTATCCAACTTGTTCCCCAGAAACATAGCCAATATCATGCTTAAATAAGTACATCATCAAAAGACCTATAATACGCGATGCAATAATAGACGAATAGACATTGGAAGGCATTTTTTCGATAATCTCCCCACTGATGAGTTCAAATAAGCGTTGGCTATTTTCGGGCAACTCAACCCACGTATCAAATTCTTGTGCAGTGGTTGATTTTTGTGCATCTAAGACCATGTGAATCATTCTCCATCTTATGATATGCCCATTATAACGGATTTTAATAGAATCCACCTTGTCGAAGAACGCAAATCGTTTTTAGAATTAGGTTTTTATGATGTAGACTAGGATTTTTGCCCCATGCGTGTGATGCTATTCACAGAGACCTTCCTCCCCAAACGAGATGGAATTGTCACCGTTATTTGTTTGCTCCTCGACCACCTCACCAAACGCGGTATAGAGACCGCTATTGTCGCTCCGTATGTTGCTGACCATCTGGGCGAACATGAACCTTATTATAATCAGACGAAAATTATCCGTGTACCAGGTGTGACATTCCCCATTTATCCAGAACTTAAAGCAGGACCGCCTCAATGGAGTACATACCGCCAAATCAAAGATTTTCGCCCTGATATTGCTCATTTTATCCACCCCATCCTCATCGGCGGGTTTGGCATCTTAATGGCGAAACGACTCAACATTCCCAATTTGACATCCTTCCATTTGGATTTTGCGGGGATGGCAGAACATCATTATCTGGGGAATATCCCACTCAAACCAATGAAACCGGCTATCAACGCATTCACCCGTTTCACCTTCAATTTGGCAGATTACACCCTCGCACCATCGAAATTAGTCCAAAATCAGATGATTGAACTCGGCATCAAAAATGTCGGGTTATGGAAGCGGGGTGTAGATGGGGAGCGTTTTAATCCAAAATTCCGTGATGAAGCCATGCGCTATCAACTCTCCGATGGTCATCCAGAAGATACCCTACTGTTATATGTCGGCAGATTGAGCAATGAAAAACGGATAGACTTATTGCGCCCAATTTTGGAGCGCATCCCCAACACCCGCCTTGCGCTAGTCGGTGATGGTCCTGCACGCGCCGATTTAGAGGAGCATTTCAAGGGGATGCCTGTCAAATTTATGGGGCGGATGGTCGGTGTGCCACTCTCCCAAGCCTATGCCAGTGGAGATGTGTTCACCTTTGCCTCTTCACTCGAAACATTCGGGTTGGTCGTGGTCGAAGCGATGGCGGCGGGGTTGCCCGTCGTGTCCTCACGGGTAGGGGGAATTCCCGATGTGGTCGAAATTGGCAAAACGGGGTATTTATTTGATGATGGCGATGTGGATGGATTGGTAGAAGGTGTTCGTAAAATCGTCAGCGATAAAAACACTATGCGCCAAATGGGACAAAATGCGCGTGCTTATGCCGAGACGCAAACATGGGATGCCATGATGGATGAGGTGATTGTGCATTATGAGCGATTGATACAGAATCATCGTGCTAAAAAAGGTGGCAAGCGGGTTGCACCACGTTTGCCATGATAAAAAATGTCCTGTAGTGGCATAGTAGCTCATGCCACTACCATAAATCATCTAAAATCTATCGGGATAGGCTTCTTTTGCCAATGCTTCTTCTTGGTCAATCAAGGTGCTAATTGCATCTAACCCTTTTTGCCAAAAATTAGGGTCGTTCAAATCCACACCAACTGTAGCGAGAATTTTATCGGGATAATCGGAATTGCCCGCCGCCAAGACATCTAAATATTTTGGCGCAAAGGGCGCACCTTGTTCTTGATACAATTGATATAATGCCAGCACCAGCAATTCGCCAAACGCATACGCATAGACATAACCGGGTGTATTCAAGAAGTGTGGGATATAACTCCACCATTGGCTATATTCTTCGCGTAAGTTCACACTATCGCCAAACATCGCTTGTTGAGTTTCCATCCAAATAGCATTAATACGCTCGGTTGGCAATTCGCCTTCTGTTCGGCGTGTGGTATGGAAACCATGTTCAAACCGGTTCATACTGATTTGACGGAAAACAGTGGCGAATGTATCTTCAATTTTGCCCGCCAACATCGCTAATTTTGCCTTCGGGCGGGTTTCGCGGCGCATAAGGTCGCTGAATACCAACATTTCGCCAAACACAGATGCCATTTCTGCGGTTGTGAGGGGGGTATATAACCCATATAACCCGTTGGCTTTGCCCGATAGATACATGTGAATCCCATGCCCTAATTCATGTGCCAATGTCGCCACATCACGCGCACGTCCTTCAAAATTGACGAACACATAGGGATGGGCAGATGGTGTTACAGGTGACGCATATGCACCACCGCGTTTATTGGGCAAAACGGCGGCATGAATCCAATTTTTATCGAAGAAATAACTCGCCACTTCTGCCATGTTGGGGCTAAAGGCATTAAACGCATTCAAAATAATTTCTTTAGCTTGCGACCATGTATAAGTTTCTTCTTCGATATCATCAAAGGGAAGCGGTGCATAACGGTCATAATCCATCAATTGGTCTACACCCAACAAAGCGCGTTTGAGGCGATAATGACGCGCCACCAATTCATAATTACTGGTGACAGCACCGATTAACGCATCTACAACCGCATCTGGCGCTTTATTCGACAAATTCCGTGATGAAATCCATGTCGGATACCCGCGTAATTTATCATTGGATGCTTTATCGGCAATGACCGTATTATAGATGTAGGTGAGTTCCATCTTTTGGGAATTTAACCCCACTGTCAATGAGTCTGCCGCCTTTTTGCGTGTTTCGCGGTCTGGCGAATAAAGGCGGGTCATCAATTGGGTTTGGTTCAGTTGTTGACCATCAAAATCATAACGCATGGCGCTAACCAATTGGGTAAAAAAGCGTGTCCATGCGCTATTGCCCGTCACCGATTTTTCGCTAAGGATGCGTTCTTCTGGCTCACTCAGTTGATAGGGTTTATAACGCCGTTCTGCCTCTAAATGATGGGCATATTTGGCGAGGGTGGGGTTTACAATCATCTTTTTTGTATGGTCATCGGGGAGCAAATTCCATTCCAGCATAAAAAAGAGTAATTTCTGGTCTAAATTTGCATCAAACTCTGTTGCTTTTTGAACCAATGCGCCAAGTTTGGGGTCGGCGGTATCGGTGGAATAATTCAAGAATGCAAATGATGCCACCCGTCCAGCACCATCATATATCTTTTCGATTCTATCCATCGCTTCATAGAGTTCTTCTGGGTCGAGTTCACCGACCTTGCCACGATACTCATTCGCAAATGCTTCTGCTTGTTCTAGGTAGTGTGTCATGTCTTTTTGGATATTGGGGTCATCGAGGTCTTTGTATAAGACGGTCAAATCCCATACAACATTTTCTGCACCAGTTTGCTTTTTTTCCATACCATTCCTCATTTGAAAAAAGTTAAATACCTTTTCATAGTAACAGGAAAAAGCGAATAACACAACTAACCTTTCATCAAATTATTATCCAAGCAAGGCATGAAGATATGCTTATTTGTTGCTACACTAGGTTAACCATAAAAAATAATCACTTTGGAGGATTCTTGAATATGTCAAAATATACCCCGCTTACAATGGGAGAAATCGCATCATCCCTCATCACCATCCCCGGTTGGATTCCAGATGGTGATAATGCCATCTCCAAAACCTATATCATGCCCAATTATATCGCAGGGGTGGCATTTGCCAGCGCCATCGCCGTCTTAGCAGAAGCCCACGACCATCACCCCGATATCACCATCGGTTATAAAAAAGTGACAGTCCGCTTTAGCACCCATGATGCGGGTAATAAAATCACCCAAAAAGATGTGGATGTGGCGCGTGCCATCGAAGGGCTAGGCTATCCCAAACCAGTATAAGGCTTGGTACGCGCCGATAGAGAACTTTTTTGATAAAATGAGCGTATAACAATTAGAAAATAATTTTTTGCGCTCATCTTTTTGGAGTTATGAGATATGAAGGCACTCATCACAGGCGGGACAGGATTTATCGGCTCACATATTGCACGGGTATTGGTCGAACAAGGACATAGTATTCGCATTTTGCACCGCGAAAATTCTAAATTGACCGCTTTAGAAGGACTTCCATATGAATCGGCAATTGGTGGCTTGCGCGAAGAAGATATGTCTGCGCTCATCCGCGCCAGCGAAGGCTGTGATTGGGTGTTTCATGTGGCGGCAGTTGCCGATTATTGGCGCGCCGATAAAGCGCAGATGTTTGAGGTAAATGTCGCAGGGACACGCCGTATTTTGACAGCCGCACGCACCGCAGGGGTAAAACGTGTCATTTTCACCAGTAGTGCGGCGGCAGTGGGGATGAACCCAGATGGACGCCCTGCCGATGAATCCACCCGTTTCAATTTTCCACCAGATGAATTTCCGTATGGCTATAGCAAAGTATTAGCAGAACGTGCTGTCTCAGATGCTGTCTGGCGTGGACAAGAGGTCATCACTGTGAATCCTGTTGCGGTGATTGGACCGGGCGACTTGAATATGATTTCGGGCAGTTTTATCACCCAAATCAAAAAAATGGGCATTCTAGTGCCAATAACATCGGGGGGAATTGCCGTAAGTGATGTGCGCGATGTGGCGCGGTGGCATGTTTTGGCGGCAAGTCATGGACGGGTGGGGGAACGCTATTTGGTCGGGACAGCCAATTATCCTTATAGCCTATGGTTTGCCATGATAGCCGAAGCAGTGGGGGTATTACGTCCCCGTTTATATGTCCCCGATTTTGTTGTGCCAATTGCCGCACAAGCGATTGATTGGTTACGAAAACGCGGTATTGAAACACCAGTAGATGCAGTACAAGCCCGCATGGGTGTGCGAAAAGCCTATTTCGATTGTCGCAAAGCATGGGATGAGCTAGGCACACCACAAATAGACATGCGCCGTAGCTTGCGCGATACGTATGCGTGGTACAACGAACATGGATATTTATAACACTAACCGACGCGCACAGGCTCGCCGTTGCTCAGGGTGCTGAGGACAGTCATATCGAGTAAATCAATATGCCCACGCGAAACCCGCACCCACCCATTCTTTCCCCATTGGCTAAGGGTGCGATTCACACTTTCGAGGGTTGTCCCAACAAAATCGGCGAGGGATTGTTGCGAAATCGCAACATCCAACGACACCCCATCTTCAATTTGTGTCCCAAATTTTTGGGCATAATGGAGTAATGCAGTCGCAAGGCGTTGCTCTACCCGTTCTGCAAATTGCTTGGCAATGCGTCCATGCGCTTCATGAATATGTGCCACCAGCGCATCAATCACAGCCAAACCAATTTCAGGATATGTCACCGTTAGTTGGCGAATATCATCGCCCCTAATGGCAAAGATTTGGGTGGCTTCAATCGCTTCGGCAGAATGGGGATAGGGGTATGTGCCAGAAATAGCGAGCAACCCCAAGCAATCACCAACACCATAGAGTTTGATATGAATCGTGCGCCCTTCGGCGGTGTAATCTACTAAGCGAATCCCGCCTTTAAGGACAACATAAAAAGAATTGGCGGGGTCTCCCTTATAATAGAGTGTGCTATTGGCGTTCAACGAAAAAATTCGCCCAGCAGAGCTAATCGCCTCAAATGATTTTGAGGGTAATTGGGCGAAAAAGGGTAATTTGGACAAAATATCGTCTAATAACAATTTTTGCATGGCTAACCAAATCTCCAATCCTTGCTTAACTATGCCCTAGACACATCATATCACGATAGTGATGAAAATCACCTTTCGTAATTGATTTATATCAAAGAAGGAATATCGAAAGTTTGTTAATCTGATATTAATCTGATTATTTCGTTTTGGAGTTGGGCATGATTCAAGAAAAAAAGCAATCTAAGAAGTTGCCCATCAGCCTGTTTTTGGTGGTCTTTGGGATGGCATGTATTCTGCTTGGACTAGGTGGATATACGTTTTTATATGCCAAAGGATATTCATACCTCTCAGATGACCCGGCGGGTTGTGTGAATTGTCATGTCATGCGTGAGCAATATGACGCATGGCAACATTCATCGCATAAAGCGGTGGCGGTCTGTAATGATTGTCATGTACCACATGATTCATTTGCAGGGAAGTGGTTAGTGAAGGGGTTGAACGGGTTCAATCATAGTTTTGCATTTACGTTCAATACTTATGAAGAAAATATCACCATAAAAGATTTTAATGCCGATGTGGTTCAAAATAACTGTTTGGCATGTCATGAAACAGCCATCAGCATGATTGCACCCACACACGATAATGCGCCGAATTGCCTCACTTGTCATACAGGCATCGGTCACAATACACGGGATTAATGAGGAGCAATGATATGTCTAAGACAGCACGTTTAGCAATTTTTGGATTTGTTTTTGTCGGATTGGTGTTACTCGGTGTTGGGATTGGCGCATTGCTCACCAGCGTAACAGAACGCCAAGTAGAAGCCCGCCAATATCCGCTCAAAGTGGTGGAAATTGGCGAAAATGAAATTGACCCCGCCGTTTGGGGCAAAAATTTCCCCATCCATTATGACCGCTTCATGATGACTCAACAAGATTATGGGCAAACACCCTACGGTGGGTCTGACCCATATAGCAAATTAGAACGTTACCCCGCGATGGTACGCATTTGGGCAGGATATGCGTTTAGCATTGACCATAATGAAGAGCGTGGTCACTTTTATGCCCAAGTTGACCAAGAAAATACCGAACGGGTCAAAGCCCCACGCAATCAACCGGGCGCTTGTATCAATTGTCATGCGGCAGAAGCCCCTATTCTTATCGCTGAAATGGGTTGGGAAGAATTTAATCACACCCCCTTTAATGACCTTGTAGAGAATGTTCATACAGGCTCATCGTGTTCAGATTGTCATGACCCAGAAGATATGTCATTACGTCTTACCCGTCCGGGTTTAATTAATGCGCTCGCCGCCAATGGTATTGATTGGACAAAAGCCAGTCGTCAAGAAATGCGCTCGTATGTCTGCGCTCAATGCCATGTCGAATACTATTTTGCAGGCGACAACAAAATTTTGACCTTCCCATGGACAAATGGTACAACTGTCGAACAAGGTACAAACCGCCTTGTCATTCGCATGGAAAATATTGAAGCCTACTATACCGAAATCGGCTTCAAAGATTGGAATCATGCTGAAACCAACGCACCCATGCTCAAGATGCAACATCCAGAATATGAATTGTATAGTTCTGGCTTACATGCCCGTTCTGGTGTGGCTTGTGCCGATTGCCACATGCCATACATCCGCGAGGGTGGCATCAAGATTAGCGACCACTGGGTCCGTAGCCCAATGGTAAATATCAACGCTTCATGCCAAACTTGCCACAACTTCCCAGAAGAGGCATTGCAAGCTCGCATTATCACCATCCAAGACAACACAGCTTCATTATTACGCGATGCAGAAGAAGCCTTGCTCGATGCAATTGATACCATTGTCGAAGCCAAGACTGCTGGCGCAACCGATGAACAATTGGCAGAAGCATTGAATTTCCATCGTCTAGCCTCTATGCGTTGGGATTTCATCTCATCAGAAAATAGCACTGGTTTCCATAGCCCACAAGAAGCGGCGCGTGTGTTGGCTGGTTCAATTAATGATGCCCGCCAAGCCCAATTCATTGCATACCAAGTATTAGTCGGTTTAGGAACACAAACCACTAGCAACACCCCATGAGGGTATAACGCTCATTTCATCTATTTCCTAAAACAGGCACGAAGTTGTGCCTGTTTTTTATTCCTTGCTCAATTCGGTGTACAATATCTTTTATAAAACACCAGCGCATAAAGGGATATGTTTAGCATGACAGAAAAAACGGAATGGGTTAGCCTAAAACAAGCCGCCGAATTATTAGGAGTACATCCTGCGACTGTCCGCAATTGGGCAGATGAAGGAAAGATTGCCTCAAACCGTACTGCGGGGGGACATCGACGCTTTTTACGCAGTGATTTGACAAAATTCTCTCATCCAGACCAAATACAACCAATTGAAGTACAACTCATCCTTCAAAATGCACTTGGGCAAGCCCGCATGGAAGTGGGCGATGGTGCATTAGCACAACAAGCATGGTATACCTCCATGCGTGAGCAAACTCGTCATCATATGCGTGTTTTGGGGCGCGAAATTTTAGAAGGGCTTCGGGCTTATTTAGCTGATGGTGCAAAAGATGACCAACTCGCTTCTGCTATCCGCTTAGGAAAAGAATATGCCACCTTTTTGAGCGCCGACTCGCTCAATTTGCCCCAAGCCATGCGCGGATTTTTTTATTTTAGCGAATTTGTCATCAATTCTGTCCTTACATGGTCAGAAGTGACACTCCCGCGCAGTCCGCACGATTGGGCAACGTTGCTCCGTCAGGTCAATACATTTATGAACGCGATGTTATTATCGCTTGTCGAATATTATGAAGAGGAATAAAAAATGGATGAAAGGCTAGTGGCATGGGTGGGGTTAAGCCTATGTCAAGGGATTGGTGGGGTACGCTTACGGCAGTTATTAGACCAATTCGGCGACACAACAACTATTTTACAGGCTTCATCAGAAACACTTCAAACCGCCAAAGGGATTAACAAGGCAATCGCCGATAATATTATGGGGATTGACCTCGACTTCCTGACAAAAAAAATTCACTATTGGTTATCAGCAGGGGTACATATCCTCACATGGGATATGCCAAGTTATCCACAAGCCATACTCACCATACCAGATGCCCCGCCAACCTTATTTATCTTGGGGAATGTCTCTGTATGGCAAAATCCATCGGCTTATGCCATTGTCGGCACGCGCACCCCACATCCCCAAAAACGTGACCAAACTATTCGATTAGGGATGAGTATGGCAGAAAAGGGGCATGTTGTCGTGAGTGGGTTGGCAGAAGGGATTGATTCTGCCGCCCATTTAGGGACATTCCCCATCAAAACAGGGCGTACTATCGGGGTTTTGGGGAGTGGAATTCTTAATATTTACCCGCGCTATCATAAATCGCTTGCAGATGGCATTTTGCAACGGGATGGGGCGCTCATTTGCGAAGTCGCTCCCGATTCTTTTGTTAGCGCATGGGGATTAGTCGGGCGAAATCGGCTCATTGTCGCCATATCAAAGGCGCTCATCGTCATGCAGACAAAAATTGATGGTGGCGCAATGCACGCGGTCAAATTTGCCCGCCGACAAAACAAACCCATCTATGCCGATGATAACCCTGCCACAGGCAATCAAGCCATTCTAGCCGATGGAGGGTATCCTCTCACATCGCTCGAATTATGACCTACCCAAACGGGTAGGGTATTCCCTATATAAAGGCATGATGTGATAAAAAAGCATATGTGGCATCCTATAAGTAGCGATTACAGATAGGAGTAAACAACATGAGTGATTTTTTTAAGCAACTTTCAGATAGTATGGCAACTGTAGCCGAAGCTACCTCTGGCGGGATTGTGATGGTATCGGGGCGGAAGCGCATGGGCGCGACAGGGATAGTGTGGCGTGATAATGTGGTCGTCACCGCCAGCCATGTCATCACTAAAGATGACGGCATTAAAATTGGCACATCAGACGGCACACATCACGATGCAACACTCATCGGGCGCGATAATAACAGTGATGTTGCTGTTTTGCGCGTGGCAGGTGGATTATCGCCCGTTAAATTCTCTGAATCTCTCCGTGTTGGCAGTTTGGTACTCGCCGTTGGCAGACCATCAAAATCTATTCAGGCAACGCTGGGTGTGATTAGCGCGGTTGGCACAGGTGAAATGGAAGGATTCATTCAAACCGATGTCTTGATGTACCCCGGATTTTCTGGTGGGGCATTGGTCGGTGGTGATGGTGGTGTTTTGGGTATGAATACCAGTGGTTTTAATCGTGGTGAAAGCATCGCCATTAGCACCTCTCGGATTCATAGCATTGTGGAGACATTGTTAACACACGGTAAAATGAAACGGGGTTATTTGGGGGTCGGTTTACAAGCAGTCCGCCTGCCGAGCGCCATTTCTGCGGTGCTAAATCAAGAGACAGGCTTAATGCTGGTCTCTGTCGAGAGTGATAGCCCTGCCGAACAAAACGGTTTATTTATGGGTGATGTGGTGGTGGCACTCGATGGACACCCAACACCGCATTTAGACGCACTTTATGTCATTTTGAACAATGCAAACCGCATTGGAAAGTCCGTTATGGCAAAAGTTGTGCGTGGTGGACAACTGCAAGAAATCGCTGTTACTATCGGTGAAAAGGCATAATCTGTCTAAATTACCTAATCAAATACGAGACACGGTTGTTAAAAATGTATAATAACCGTGTTTTTACTGTGAAGCGTTTCCATTAACGAAAAGCATTTGTGCAATTTACACGGAATTTAAAGTTTTATACCAAAACATCACAATTTACCCCAAAAATCTCCATAATTGATTTGCAGTCCTGAAAAGTTTGTGATATTCTCTGAGTCGCTAACCAAATGCAACATTAGTTAATGTGGCATTCTAGCAGGATAAATAAATCCTTGATAAAACTTTTTTAATTCTAGGAGGAATTGCATGAAAAAGTTGTTCCGCATTGTATCTATGAGCCTCATGCTGTCGTTGATGTTGGTCATCGGCGTGCGCGTTGTCTCTGCCCAAGGTAGTACAATCGTCATCGGATGGGAACAAGAACCCAGCCTACTTAGCCCCGCCAGCGATATGGCATTCGCCAGCTACATGACCAACTTCTATCAACGCGGTCATGTTGAATTCTATGGCAACAATGCTGAAATTACCCCCCTCATGATTACCGAAATCCCAACCGTTGAAAACGGCATGGTTGTCACCACCGATACAGGCGCGACCCAAGTAACCTACACCTTGCGTGAAGGCTTGCTCTGGTCAGATGGCACCCCCATCACCACCGCCGACTGCTTGGTTGGTCATCGTCTGTACAGTGACGAAACCACTGGTTCATTCCAACGTGGTACCTATTTGGAACAAGTTGCCAGCGTAGAAGCTGTGGATGACTATACATTCACCATGACCTACAAAGCCGCCTTCCCCGATTACCTCGTGGATGCAGTCCCACACTGCGAATGGCCCGCTCACATTGTTGGTCCATTGTTGGATGCAGGCACCCAATTACAAGACATGCCATTCATGTCCCCAGCCGGTGCAACCAGCTTTGTTGGTTATGGTCCATACGTCATCTCTGAATGGCGCGTTGGTGAACAAGTGACCTTCACCCGTAACCCCAACTGGGGCAACAACGCATGGGAAAATGCTCCCGCCATTGATACCGTTGTGACCCGCTTCATCTTCGATGCTTCGCAAATGCGTAATGCCCTCGAAGTTGGCGATATTGACCTCGCCTTCAACTGGTCTGTTGACCAAGCTGGTGCTTATAACGAATTAGCAGATACCTATGTTTGGTCAACCCCAGGCGTCTTCCAAGATGCACTCTGGCTCAATGTCCAACCAACCGACTCTAGCCCAGCCTCTCAAGCGATGGCAGATGTGAACGTGCGTAAAGCCCTCATTCACGCGCTTGACCGTCAAAAATATATCACCACATTGCTCGACCCCGATGGCACACTTGGTATCCAAGTTCCAGCCAACTACTTCCACCCCAATTGGGTGCCAGAAGATGTCCAACCACTCGCCTATGACCCAGACCTCGCACTCGACCTCTTTGCCGATGCAGGCTGGACCGATACCGATGGCGATGGCGTGCTTGATGACGGCAATGGCAATCCATTCCTCATCCGCGCATACACCACCACTGCCCAAATTCGTTTGGACTTCTTGACACTCATGCAAGCAGACTTGGCGGCAATCGGCGTCAACATGCAATTCTTCGGTGTTCCCGGTGGTACAGTGTTGTTCGCTTCTTATGAAGAACGCGGTATCATCTCTACTGGTGACTTTGATATGACCTTGTTCGCTTTGTCATTCGACCCACTCAGCCCCAACATCACCCCAGAATGGTTCACCTGCGATGCCATCCGCGTCCCAGGCGGTAGCAATGGTTACGGCTTCTGCAACCCAGAATTCGATGCCCTCATCCCACAAATTGCCACAACCGTTGATGCAACTGCCCGCGCTGAACTCTATCACCAAGGCGCTCGCCTTTTGAGTGAAGGTCAATTCTGGCATGGTTTGTTCCCACGCAACACCTTCTATGCCGTCAATAGCGCCAAATTCAACCCAGATTCGATGGTTGACATGGGTGTCTTGACTGGTAACTACTTCAACCGTGTTGAATTCTGGACACCAGCAGGCTGATATTTTTGAATGCTTAGAGAGATAGGTTTATGCCTATCTCTTTAGTGATATAGCAATACCCTTAAGGACACGGCGGTTGCTGTGTCCTTATCAAATTCAAAACAAGAGTCTTGTAACTATTTTTAGATGAGGCACTCACTATGGGACAGTATATCCTTCGCCGTTTGTTACAGGCGATACCCCTCTTAATCATTATCACCGTCATCGTGTTCTTTTTGATGAAAACCGCAGGCGATCCATTAGCCGAATTAACATTAGACCCGCGCATCACCGAAACAGACCGCATTCTCGCCCGCGCTGAATTTGGCTTAGATGACCCACTACCCATGCAATTTGTTCACTGGTTAATTGGGGATGATTGGTACACCCGTGAGTTGCAATTGCCCATTCAACAAGAAAGCGCAGAAGGGACTTGCTTAGGTACACCAATTACCGATGGCGAGCGTGTCACGGCAGTTGTTGATGGCGCAGAACAAGAAATGCTCATCCGTGATGGGCGCTGTTACCGCGTGATTTACCAAAACGGGCGCAATCTTGGTGTATTGCGTGGCGATTTTGGCGATTCAATTGCGCGTGGACGACCTGTATTAGATGTTATTGGCGATGTTTTGCCAAATACCTTGTTATTGGGCATCACATCTTACTTAGTCATCATTGTATTTGCGTTTAGCTTGGGCATTTTTCAGGCGATTCGCCAATATTCGATTTTCGATAATATTATCACCACTTTCTCATTCATCCTCGTTTCAATGCCTATCTTTTTGGTGGCATTGCTTTCGGTATACATTTTTGCTGTCCAATTCCGAAAATGGGGCTTGCCCTATTTGCCTGTACAAGGGATGTACAGTGTCAATACAGACCACTCTGTCGGTGACTTGGCTCGCCACATGATTTTACCTGTCTTTTGCCTCGCCGCGATTAGCGTTGCTGGTTATAGCCGATTCGTCCGCGCCAGCATGTTAGAGGTTATTAACTCCGATTATATTCGTACCGCCCGCGCAAAAGGGCTGGGTGAGCGCCGTATTACATACATTCATGCGCTCAAAAATGCGTCATTGCCACTCGTCACACTCATGGGTTTAGATGTACCCTTCATTTTAGCGGGTGCTGTCGTGACAGAGCGTATCTTCTCTTGGCCCGGGATGGGGACGCTGTTCATCGAAAGTCTCAATCGGCTCGATTATGCAGTCGTCATCACCTTCATCTTGATGTTGGCGATTGCAGTCGTGGTTTTTCAACTGATTACTGATATTTTGTACGCGGTATTAGACCCGCGTGTGCGTTACTCATAGGGAGAAATTGTTATGACCGATGTATCTACAACGCCTAACGGCATCGCAAAACTCTCCGCAGAGACCAAACATGCCAAAGCGGAGTCTATGAGTAACCTCATCTTGCGACGCTTCTTAAAACATCGCATGGCAGTGATTGGGACAGTTATCATGGGGAGCATCCTCGCATTTGTGATTGGTGGGGCTTTCTTTTATGCCGAAACCGAAGGCAATACTCCAGACCCCACAGCACCATTTGTCCCACCAACACTCGAAAGTTTATATAACTCTGCCCCTGTGTTAACCGATTCCGAAATTCCAGCGATGGTGGGACTTGTCACCTATGACCAATCCATGACCTTGCTAGATGAAGCCCTCCAATTTGGCATGATTACCGAGCGTGACCGTGATGCAATTTTGGCAGGCACAGACAATGCAAATCGGTTTGATGGCATCGTTGAAGATGAAGAGTTGCTCAAAAAAATTAAAATTTTTGAGGGGCTACGCCTGACACGGGTACAATATACCGGTGTGACCAACCCAAACTTCGCAAACGATACCTTCTGGATTGCCTTGCAACGGTTTAACGCCGACAATATTGCCCGCCTCCGCGCACAAGGTCCAGAACGCGCAGTTGAAGAATTTGGCGTGACCGATGACGTGATTGATGCACGTATGGCTTATTTAGAAGAATTTCGTGGGCTTGGTGCAGACCAAATCATGGCAGAACTCGATAAATATGCCATCGCAGAAAGTCGCTTCCAAGTCACCCAAGTCACCCTCACTACAGAAGGGGTTTTAGAACGCCTTGTTGATTTAGACCCCGTTGTCGTTCAAGGAGTCATCGAAAAATCAGCAGAATTAGGACTTATCACAGAAGCCGAAAAACAAGACATCTTAGATGGTGTCGAATCTGCCAGCAAATATAATGACCAAGTTTCTGCCGATTTCCCTGTTGGACAAATGCAAGTCCTCACATGGATTGAAGGACTACGCTTTTATGGGGTTTGGACAGGTAACTTAGACCGTTTTCCTGTGCCAGATAAATTAACACTCGACACAGCACGGGTGAACTTTCCGGAATATAGTGATGAGCAAATCACCGCGCTCTCTAATTTCCGCAAAGAATTTCAAGATACCAAAGTGCATCATGTGATTTCGCGCCTCACAAAAATTGCCGATGCCGAAGAAAAAGTTGAAGCATCAAATACCTTCCGTTCTCGCTTCCGCCATGTGATGGGAACAGACCAAGTGGGACGTGATTTGTTCATCCGTATGATTTATGGTGGGCAAATTTCGTTGATGATTGGTATTACCGCAGTTGCGATTTCTATCTCGTTAGGGACAGTTGTCGGACTCATTGCGGGTTATTTTGGCGGTTGGATTGGGGCATTGCTCATGCGGATTGTAGAAGCGCTACTCGCTATCCCCGCATTGGTATTGCTCCTCTTGCTCTCGAACTCGCTCTCGCGTAGCTCTACGACTACAGTCATTTTAGGACGTGAATTAAGTACCACGGTGATAGTCATCGTCCTCATCATCGGCGGTTTAGGGTGGATGGGCTTGTCGCGGATTGTGCGCTCACTCGTCCTCTCGCTCAAAGAACAAGAATTTGTCGTTGCCGCACGGACGCTCGGCGCAAGTGACATGCGTATTATCTTCCGTCATATCCTCCCCAATTGTGTCGCGCCCATCGTGGTATCGGCAACATTAGGGGTTGGTGGTGCCATCATCACAGAAGCCTATCTCAGCTTTTTGGGCTTTGGCGTGCAAGAACCGACTGCGACATGGGGCAACATCCTCAACCGCGCACAAGGTGATATTGCTCGCTATTGGTGGATGTGGCTATTCCCCGGTATTTTCATCACCCTCACCGTCCTCTCTATCAACTTTATCGGTGATGGCTTACGCGATGCACTCGACCCCCGCAGTTTAAGATAACATCCATTCCATTTAATTTATCCATGTGTAAGGGCGCAATAGTATGCGCCCTTGCCATGTACCCCACACAAAAACCCTTATGACCGAAAACACAAAACCAATACCTTCTCAAAATTCCCTGCATTACATCATGGGCGTTTTTTATTTCGCCTTTCGTGTTCTAGTTGGTGCTTATGCAATATCTGTATTAGGCGCATTGTTCATTCACTTCTTTATCAGTGAAGAAACAACCGATTTAGCAGGGTTTGTGAATTCAATCTTATATTTCGTGATGATTGGCACACTTATTTTATTCCCCATCACCGTATTGCTCCGCAGGCGTGATTTAGCTTTAATGTTATTGCCGAGTGTCATCGTTTGGCTCATCTGGACAATTCCAGCCTATCTCCCCAAATCTGCACCCATATCTCCTCAAAATGCCCAAGAAATCACCATTTTGACCTACAATGTCTGGGCAAATAACCCCGACAGAGGCGATGTCACACGTATCATCCAAGAAGCAAATACCGATATTGTGGTGGTTCAGGAACTCAGTTTTGATGTTTCAGATGCTATCGAAATTGACCTAAAAGACCTTTACCCCTATATGCAACTCAAACCCGCAGGCATTCCCGGTATGGGTATTTTGAGCAAATATCCATTAACCGATTGCGAAACATGGCGAATTATCTCGCAATATCAACAACGTTGTGTTGTGACAACACAAGAGGCATCCTTTGTGCTATATAACGCACATCCACTCACACCATTAGCCCAAAATGGCTTTAGTTTGCATAAACGCGATTTAGATTCAATTCTCACACGAGCAAATGCCGATATTGAGGCGGGGAAAACAGTCATCTTGGCAGGGGATTGGAATTTAACCCCACTGAGTGATGATTATGAATACCTCACCAAACAATTCAAAGATGCTTATGTCGAAACTGGACAGGGGATTGGCTTCACATATCGTCTGCAATCCTTCCGATTCATCCAATTTGTCGGTGGGTTGCCAATTATCCGCATTGATTATGTATTTTATCAACCGCCTGTGGTGGCACTTGAGGCGCGGGTTTGGCACGAAAACGCGGGGTCAGACCACATGCCCGTTTTTGTGCGCTTGGCGATTCCTTTAGAATGATTTATATAGGAAATTTTAGATATAGGTATTTCATCTTCATGGTGGGACATACCGCCGTTGGCGCTAGTCCCACCGCAGACAGATACTTCTTTCGCCTAAACCCCAACGCTACCGGGGAATGCCCATTGTAGCGCCTCTGGGAAAATACTCCGAAATCCGACTAACCCGTGACCACTGTCCATGCGAGT
>CALDGT010001170.1 GCA_937942935.1 uncultured Chloroflexota bacterium
TGGAGATTCAAAAGTTCCTCATATACTTATAACGAGTACGGATACTCATATACCTGTAACAAACAATGAAAATTGGACACCCCAAGAACGAGATTTTGATGGTGTGACGATGGTGCTTGTGCCTGCGGGCTGTTTTTTGATGGGTAGTGAGACAGGCGATGATGATGAAAAGCCTGTCCATGAGCAATGCTTCGATACGTCCTTCTGGATAGACAAATACGAGGTGACACAAGCCCAATTTGACCGATTTGGTGGGCAAAAATCTATCTCAAATTATTTTACAGGAGATGATTTGCCTGTCGAAACTATTGATTGGTTTGAGGCGCGTGATTTTTGTGCCTTGCGCGGTGGACGCTTGCCCACTGAAGCCGAATGGGAATATGCCGCCCGTGGACCCAGCAACTGGCTGTATCCATGGGGAAATAATTTTGTGGCGGATAATGTGGTTTATTATATCAATAGCGGAGACCAGACGACACCTGTTGGCAGTCGTCCTGATGGGGTTTCGTGGGTCGGGGCGCTAGATATGGCGGGCAACGTATGGGAGTGGACGAGTTCGTTGTATCAGGATTATCCGTATAACCAAGATGGCGAAAGTATTAATAACAATAATATATTGAGCCGTGTTCTACGTGGCGGGTCTTGGGGCAATACTGTTTACGGCGTGCGTTCTGCCAACCGTAACAGGTTCAACCCTTATCTTTCTGATGCGTACAACGATTTCGGATTTCGGTGTTTGCGCTCTCAATGATTTATATTAGGGGTGATATGTATCATTTGCGGATATGATGTATGATGTCCCTACAACCCATTCAGTAGGGACAGCATCTACGCCGTCCCCTAAAACCCCACACCCAAACTTGAAATACGCCTAAACCCCATATCCGCCTAGCCAATCATGCCAAATATGGTTATCATTAGGGGTGTATTGCTATTTGTTTCGTGAAGGATTTTCTGCGTGGCAGACGAAAAAGTCGAGACCTCTCCAACCGAGATAACACCAGAACCCATATCCACCGAAATCAAACCGCGTCCCTTGCCTGTGGTACGTGGCGCACGTCCACGCCCCAAGCCCAAGCCGATTAAACCTAAAAAACCACCGAAAACCGTTCAACCCGAATTTTGGGATAGGGTATTTGATAGTTTGCCCCCGTGGATAGACGAAATTGCGGGCATCGCCATGTTTGTCTTTGGGGTCTTATCTATT
>CALDGT010001171.1 GCA_937942935.1 uncultured Chloroflexota bacterium
TGATATTCAATGGAAACAATTACAATTTATGAGGTGTATCATGATGAAAAAACTCAGTTATTTTTTGTCAATTTGTGCTGTGTTGATATTCACATTCAGCATAGCGATTGCACAACAAGGAGATTCTGTGAGCAAAGAACAATTTGAAGGACGTACTGATTTACCCTTGCCTGAATTTCCAGAGGGGTTAGATTGGCTCAATGTGTCTGCGCCGTTGCGCGTTGCCGATTTGCGCGGAAAAGTGGTGTTATTTGACTTTTGGACATACGGGTGCATCAATTGTATTCACATGATACCCACTTTTAAGGCGCTCGAAGAAAAATATCCCGATGAATTGGTGATTATTGGGGTTCATTCGGCTAAATTTGCCAATGAAGGCGAAACCGATAACATCCGCCAGATTATTTTACGTTACGAAATTGACCATCCCATCATCAACGACAGCGATTTTAGGGTATGGCAATTATATGGCGCACAGGCGTGGCCCACCATTGTTATCGCAGACCCGCGTGGGAATGTATTGGCGGCAGATGCGGGTGAAATTCCGCTAGATGTACTCGATACCATCATCGGTGGCATGATTGGTTATTTTGATGATTTGGGCGAAATTGACCGCATACCCCTCCCCATCGCGCCCATTCGAGATGAGGTGTTGCCATCTGCACTCGCATTTCCCGGTAAAATTTTAATTGACGCGCCAAATAACCGCCTTTTCATCGCCGATAGTGGTCATCATCGTATTATCATCGCCAATTTGACCACGTATGAAGTGCTTGAGGTTATCGGCACAGGTGTAAGTGGGTTAGATGATGGCGATTTTGCGGTGGCGACATTCAATCAACCACAAGGCATGGCATTACGTGGCGATAAACTCTATGTCGCAGAAGCCAAAAATCATGTCATCCGCGAAATTGACCTGACCAATCGCACGGTAGAAGTTTTGGCGGGGACAGGCACACGCGGAGAACGTATTTTGGCATTCACGACACGCATCACCGAGCCACGCGCTTATGATATGCGGAGTCCATGGGATTTGGCGTTAGGCGCGGGGGATACACTGTTCATCGCCAGCGCAGGCACGCATCAGATTTGGGAGATGAATTTGCAAACCGAAGTTGTGCGTGTATCGGTTGGCAATGGGCGCGAAGCCATGCTCAATACCAAACTGGATACATCAGAACTAGCACAACCGAGTGGGTTATATTTCCGCGATGGCTTGCTCTATTTTGCCGATTCAGAATCGAGTACCGTCCGTGTGGCAGATTATACCAATAATGCAGTGATGACCGTTTCTGGCACACTCGAAAATAATTTATTCCAATTTGGTGATGTGGATGGCGCAGTCGGGACATCGCGCCTACAACATCCATTAGGGGTGACAGGCTCACCCGATGGCACGATATACCTTGCCGATACGTATAATCATAAAATTAAGGCGGTGGATGAGACCCTCACCACCACCACCATTTTCGGATTATCGGGCAATGGTGGCTTTGCCGATGGCGATGCACAAACCGCCCAATTCGATGAACCCGCCGATGTCAAATATTACGATGGCAAATTGTATGTCGCGGATACCAATAATCATGCGATACGGGTGATTGACTTGTCTACCAATAGGGTGAGTACAGTTGTATTTCCGAATCCAGAAAAATTGCGGATTGCCCAACAAGTGACTGTTATCGGCGGAAATGCGTCCTCTGCCGAAGCGGTGATATTGCCTGTTCAAACAGTAAAAGCAGGGCAAATTGATTTGATTGTGCGGTTTGTGTTGCCAGAAGGCTATAAAATCAATGCCCAAGCGCCGAGTTTTGCCCGTCTGGATGGATTTGGTAACACATCGCTCACAACACTTGAAACCCGCATCCCGCTAATCATCCAAATAGGGACGAGTGCTATCACAGGCGAAATTGATTTGTTTTATTGTGAGTCTGTGGATGAAAGTTTGTGTTTTATAGACACATTCCGTATCGAAATCCCACTCACCGTATCTGATTCAGCAGAAATTACCGAAATCTTAGCAGAACGGAGCATCACACCACCATCACTCAATACCCCTTAAGTTGGCAAAAAATTGCCATCGAAATTGTACACAGGATATAATCATGCTGTATTTAGATGAAGATAGGAGTGATGATTCATGAAGTTAAAAAATACACTTTGGCTCATTTTGGTGATGATGTTCACATTGGTTTCTATCAGTATGGCACAAGACGAAGAAGCCACAGAAGAACCGATTATCTTGCCCGATTTAGATGGGCGCGTGATTACCGTTGCAGTTGAAAATGTGTATCCCCCCTTCAACTTTTTGACCGATGAAGATGAAGCTATGGGTTGGGATTATGATGTGATGGCAGAAATTTGTGAGCGCCTCAATTGTGTTGCGGAATTGGTCGAAACTTCTTGGGATGGTATGATTCTCTCTGTTAGCCTTGGCGAATTGGATATGGCGGCAAATGGCATCACCATCACAGAAGAACGCAAAGAAATGGTAGATTTTTCTGATGGATATGTCACACTCAAGCAAGTCTTTTTGGTGCGTGCCGATGAAGACCGTTTTGAGACAGTCGAAGAATTTTTGGCAGACGAAACCTTGCTCATTGGGGTGAATCCTGCCACCACCAATTATGATACCGCCGTGACCTTGCTTGGTGATGAAAATAGCCCGCGTTTGGTGGTGATTGACCAAGATGTGGCGGTACAAATTTTGTTGGCAGAAGAACTCGATGCGGTGGTGGTGGATAGTTTTGTGGGGCAACGATATATCACGTTGTATTCCGATACACTCAAGTTATTAGATGAAGAACTCACCGCGCCCGAAGAATTGGGCTTTGTATTCCCCAAAGGGTCAGATTTGGTCGAACCGATTAACCTCGCGCTGGCTAGTATGCGCCAAGATGGGACATTAGATGAACTGAATCAATATTGGTTTGGTGGCGAAGCCCCACTCCCAGAAGCCGAAGCCGAAGCTACGCCAGAAGCATAACACAGATAATTTTGCACCCTTGCAGACATTGAGTGATAGGGACATGATAGGTTTTAATATCATGTCCCTATCATTTTCGTATCAGAAAGAGAGACCCCATGTGGCAAGATTATAAATCTCTTGTGACTCAGCATACTGTTGTGGGTGATTTGCTTGTCAAAAAAGCTGTTTTTAGCCCACAATTAAATAACCAGCGCGATATTTTTGTTTGGCTTCCCCCAACCTATCATACATCCGATAAACGCTACCCTGT
>CALDGT010001172.1 GCA_937942935.1 uncultured Chloroflexota bacterium
TGATTTATTAGCTGTTTTATCTCTTAAAGAGGGCAATCATACCCAAGCCTATGCCCATTTCTTGACCGCGTTAAATGTCGCCCAAGCCACCAAAATCACTTATAAATTATTAGACATCCTCAGCGATATGGCGGGATATTATGTCGCTATTAAAGATTATCAGTTTGCGGCAGAAATCATCGGACTCTCTACCGCACACCCGCATTTGCTCGAAATGACGCGCATGGGGTCTATTGAGCCGATTGTTTCTCAATTATATAACGCCATTTCGCCACAAGAATTAGCCCCCGCATTTGCAAAAGGGCGAAATCAGAGTATTGAAGCGATGGTGAATAAAATTTTGGATACACCTGCACCCTAAACTATTATTGTGACGACATCGGTTGCCACAATTCAATGGGATTGCCTTCTGGGTCGTGCAGGCGGGCAAAACGTCCATTGGGATAAATTGTTTCATCTACCGTCACGGTGATGCCATTGGCGCGTAATTGAGCGACCATCGCATCAAGGTCTTTTACCCTAAAATTAATCATCCATTGCTGATTCAGATTGCCGAAATACTCTGTAGATGCTTCAAATGGGGCAAAAATGGTTATTCCTGCCTCTTGTTGCCATGGGATTGCGTTATAATCTTGTGGTGATTGATTAATGCCCAAGTTTTTTTCATACCATTCCCCAAGTGCCTTTGGATCTTTAGACCGAAAGAAAAATCCACCCATCTCTAAAACTTTTTCCATACAAAACTCCTGTTCTATTTTAGAAAATTATAGGACAAAACAGTGTATCGCGCAATTTTATAGATAAATTTTGCCAAAATTCCCTTATCTGTGAATGAAAGCGTTTCCAAAAATCTATTTTGGGCATAAAATAGATATAAATAAATCGGTTTACCACGAAAGGATATTTTTTATGGCTTGGTATCACAACGCAATTTTTTATGAACTTTATCCGCGTGCTTTTATGGATGGCAATAATGATGGTTATGGCGATTTTGTTGGGTTGCGCCAAAAATTAGATTATTTGCGATGGCTTGGGGTGGATTGCCTGTGGATTACACCTGTTTTCCCCTCACCCTTACGGGATGATGGTTACGACATTTCGAGCTTCTATAGCATTGCGGGTATATATGGCTTGATGGAAGATTTTATCCTCACCATCAAGACGATTAAAGCCAAAGGGATGCGTGTCATCTTGGATTTGGTCTTGAATCATACATCCGACCAGCACCCGTGGTTTGTTGAGGCGCGGAGTAGCAAAGATTCGCCCTTCCGCGATTATTATGTGTGGTCAGATACCCCCGAAAAATATCAGGATGCGCGGATTATTTTTGTAGATACCGAAAAATCGAATTGGTCATATAACGAAGCCACCAACGATTATTATTGGCATCGGTTTTATAGCCATCAACCCGATTTGAATTATGATAACCCGCAAGTGCAAGAAGAAATGCTCAATATTGCCCGTTTTTGGCTCAATTTAGGCGTGGATGGTTTTCGTGTGGATGCCGTCCCCTATTTATATGAGCGCGAAGGGACAAATTGCGAAAACCTGCCAGAAACACATGATTTTGTGAAAAAATTGCGGAAGATGGTAGATGAAGAATATCCGGGTGCCTTGCTCCTCGCAGAAGCCAATCAATGGGCGCGGGATTTGTTGCCCTATTTTGGCGATGATGACGAATTTCAGATGTGTTTTCATTTTCCTGTCATGCCCCGTTTGTATATGGCGCTCGCCAAAACCGATAGGACGAGTGTGGTCGAAATTCTCAAAGATACCCCACCTATCCCAAAAACGGCACAATGGGCGACCTTTTTGCGGAATCATGACGAACTCACACTCGAAATGGTCACAGAAGAAGAACGCCAATTCATGTGGAATTTTTATGCCAAAGACCGCGCACAACGCATGAATTTGGGCATCCGTCGTCGGCTTGCGCCACTCATGGATAATGACCGCCGTAAAATCGAATTGCTCCATTCGCTATTGTTAACACTCCCCGGTGCGCCTGTGTTGTATTATGGCGATGAAATTGGCATGGGCGATAATATTGCGCTATTCGATAGAAATGGTGTCCGCACACCCATGCAATGGAATGCGACCCCCAATGGCGGATTTTCGACAGCCTCTACACTCTATGCCCCTGTGATTGATGAACCTGTTTTTGGTTATGCGCGGGTGAATGTGGAATCGCAACAAGCCGATTCTGGTTCACTGCTCCATACCGTCCGTCAGTTGCTTCATGCTCGTAAGGGCATATCGGCGTTGGGTGAGGGCGAATTGACTTGGTTAGAAGAATTGCCCACCACAACACTCTGTTTTTGGCGAAGCGATGCACATAGCAAAATTTTGGCATTGCATAATTTGGCGGGCGAGCCAATAACCATCTCACTCCCCGCAGGCAATTTTGCCGATGTGCTGACGGGCGAATCGGTGGCAGGGCAGGTGAACTTACCCGCGTATGGGTATCGTTGGCTAAAACTGTAAGCGCGAGAATGACGGACACCCTATAATAGGGGTGTCCGTTTTTATTTTTAGGTTAGGAAATGTGGTATGAACCAATCACATAAATCGTATCAATTGCAACTTGTTTTTGTGCTGGCGATGGTCGCATTTGCCACGATGGGGTGTTTCTTATTTCAACCCGCGATAGGAGATGTATTTAGCAATATCACTACTGATTTGGGTGGGATGCCACTTGCACCATCCACACCAGAGGGTGTCGCCCAAATCTGGTTAGAAGCCTTATTCAATTCTGATGCTCAAACCTTGCGCGATAATACGTGTGAATCGCAACGTACCGCCATAACAGATGATATGATTCGTACCATGGATGAGGCGTTTAATGATAGTGGAGCAACTGTTAATTTGGATAATTTAACATATACCTTTGACGAGGCAACGAATAGCATTACTGTGGATGGCGAAATTGAGATTACAGTCAGTGATGTTACTCAAGATATATCCGCATCGAATATGTTTCCGTCATTCCCGATGGTAAAAGAGAATGACAGATGGCTGGTGTGTGCGCCATTAGGCGAGTAATAACCTGTAATCACAAAAAATTTGAAAATTCTTAACACCAAATGACTTGACAGAATTGTTAATTGGGTGTTAAATAGTGTTTAAGAGTGTGGTACTCAAACCGCACTCTTTTTTCATCTAATTTTAACAGCCCAGCACGACTATTCACCGTGTTGTAACAAAATAAGGAGGCAGAATGAATACTGCAAATGCTCGCACAATCCTTGCCGAAACTGCCCGCCTCGTGGAACTGACCGCGATTTTTCAAGCACGCTATGGCAAATCTTATAAAGTATCCGCGACCAGCCCCAATGACGCATGGAAATTGCATCATGCCATTTTGGACACCCAACATATCATCGCCAATTTGCTCGACCCACAAATTTTGGAACACCCACATAATCGTTATGGCAAATGGTGGGAACGTCATGATGTGATGGAAGCAAGCATGGCACAACAATTGATTAATGAAGTCGCGCACCTTATCGCCGTTGTTGCCCATTGTGAAGCCAACCAACAAGATGGTAAAGCCACATGGTCTCATGCAGTCAACACCACCCAAAGCGCCATTGCAGGGATTTTGCACCCCCAAGCCTTTATTGTGCCATCCGCGCTCACCCCAGACGTCCAACGCAACGCAAGTTGAGGATTATATGTGTTTTAACACAAAAAATTTCTGAAGAAGCGAGCCAACCAGCTCGCTTTTTCTTTTTTATCCCCGTGAGCGAATTTTTTGCACCAGCCAGCGTAATTCGTCTAAGTGTAAAACCCAAGCCAATATCAAAAATACCCCAACCGATGCCCCACCAGAGACGGCTAATAACAAGGTCTCACGGATAAATCCATCTGCCCCAATCCAAGCCGTGAGCATGGGCAACGTGAGCGCCCCCACAATCCCCATCACAACCGCCGCGATGCCTGTTTTGACCAGTGTTATCCATAATCGCTGATTGCCAAGCCCGCCTAATTTGGGCGCGAGTAGAATGGCGCTAATCCCCGCATGGAGGATATGCTTCGCGCTGTCGGCAATCATCAGGCTCAACAACCCAAATTGGTCTACCAAGACCAACGAGATAATCATATATACGACCAAACAAAATAGCCCGATGAGTGCAGGTGTGAGCGTATCTTGTTTGGCATAAAACGCATATACCAGCAATAAATCTACCGCCGCAAAGGGCAACCCAATGAGGTAGACATGCAACACTAATGAAGTCATTTGTGTGTCGGCGGGTAAAAATGCCCCATGTTCAAATAACAAGGCAATAATCGGCGTTCCAAGCACAAATAAGCCGATGCTGGCAGGGATGATAAGCGAAAAAGTGAGGCGCAATCCAAGCCCTAATGTGTTGACAAAAGCATGATTATTTTCATCATCAAAATTTTTCTTATCTACAATTAACGCCGCATGACGCGATAGGGTGGGCAGGATGGCGATGCTGATGGCGGTGGCGACTAATCCTTGCGGAAATTGCATGAGGGTGGTCGCCAGTTCCATATAATTGATGCTCGACTCACCTGTGCGACTAGCGAGGTTATAACTGAATGGGCGGATGACCAGCGTATCCATGATGAGTGAGAACATCACGGGCAAGTAGAGCCAACCAATTTTTTTGAGCGCGGGATGCCGAATGATGAGGTGATAGCGGGCATGGTTGCGCCATAACCCGGGTGTTTGGAGCAAAAATTGTGCCGATGAGCCGATGAGCCAACCCAATGCGATGACCATGATGCCGTTATCGGGACGGGCGATGACCCATTTGGGCAAGCCATCTATCCAACGCAAGGTCATGACTGGTGGCGGGGTAAAAACCAGCGCGACAATCACGATAGACGCATTAAAAATCGTGGTGGCGAAGGCAGGATAACTGAATACATGCAAGGCATACAACGCGGCGCTGATGATGGCGAACATCGCCATAAAAATGAGTGCGGGGGAGGTGATGCGGAGCAAATCCACCGCCACGGCTTGAATATCGGCGGAATAGCCACCACCAAAAATTTGCACCACCAATGGCGCACCGACTTGGAGCGTGATGACCAACAGCGACATTAATACCACAACAATATTGAGCAATGCCGAGACCAAGCGCCAAAAATCGGCTTTCTCTTGTTTGGCATAAATTTCGCTTAGGACAGGGATAATCGCGCCATTCACATGCCCTGCAATCAGTAAATCAAAAGCACTTTTGGGGATGAGGATGGCAACCCGTAAGGCGCTCGCCACCGCGCTCGCGCCGAATAAATTGGTGATGACAACCTCGCGCAATAAACCCAAAACCCGACTGGTGATGTTGCCAAGTGCCAAAAGCCCTGTTGCTTTGGCGAAGCGTGTTTCGGTGGCTTGTTGTGTCTCTGATGCGCTCATGTGAGTCCTTTGATACGGGCGATGAGGGCGGATGTACTGCGTTCTGGTACGAGGTCAATGAGGACGACTTGTCCACCATATGCCTCGACAAGTGGGCGTTCTGGCAATGGCTTATTATGATAATCGCCCCCTTTGACATAAATATCGGGGCGCAAGGCTTCGATGAGGGTGTTGGCAGTATCTTCTTCAAAAATGATGACCGCCGTCACAGGGATGAGCGCGGCTAATAATCGCGCCCGTTCTGTGGCGGGGATGAGTGGGCGACCAGTTCCTTTTAGACGGGTTGTGCTGGCATCGCCATTCAACCCCAAGTAAAGGGCATCGCCTAATGCGCGGGCTTTTTCGATATAGTCTAAATGCCCAATATGGAGTAGGTCAAAATGCCCATTCGTGAACACCAGACGCTTATTTTGTGTGTGAAGCGCCTCTCTGTGGTGAATTGCTTGTGAAAGTGTCAGTATTTCTCCCAAAATAGCCCCTATCGTGTCTGTTCTCTTTGCGTTATTATGCAAACCACTCGATTTTATCAAATTTTCCAAAGGTGAATAGATGTCGAACTTAATTTCCCCCTATGGTGGTAAGCTGGTTAACCTTGTTGTCGCCCAAGACCAACTCGCAGAAAAAATCGCACATGCCAAAACACTCCCCGTTGTGAATTTATCCGCACGGGCATTATGCGATTTGGAATTGTTGGCAACTGGCGCATTTTCTCCCTTAACAGGGTTCATGAATAAAGCCGATTTTGAATCGGTGGTTCACACCATGCGCCTCGCCGATGGCACATTATTTCCCATTCCCATCACACTCCCCGTCCCTGATGGTGCAAATCTTACACTCGTTACTTAAGTCTC
>CALDGT010001173.1 GCA_937942935.1 uncultured Chloroflexota bacterium
TAACCATCCTGTGATAACAACCTGTGCGGTTACACTTGCCAAAAGAAAATCTCCTCACAGCCGATGCCCATGTGCGCCTCTTCGGAGTGTACTTTGCCATAACCAATGTGTTTTTTGTCGTGACCCATTCCCCTAGTGAGTAAGCGGGTAGTTCTAAGGTGTCAAAACACTCAAAAATCGTTTGCGATGTGATTAAGCGACTAGCTAATTCGTGGTGTAATTCGACGATTACACCATATAAATAACGAACTCGTTGGTTGAAGGCACTGATGTTTAATAAGCTCGGAAACAATGTAATACCGTGTGCCTGCATATAACGTATGAAACCACGCTCTGATTGCCACGGCACACCATAACGCCAATTTGAAGCAATCACGAGTGTGACCACCTCGCTATCACTTAATTTGGCTGGACGACCAACTGGACTCTTCTGTGCCATGATTTTTGCCTTATACCAATCATCAATTATCACGTACAATATGGTGATGAAGGTTTCTAAGTCCATTTTTCATCTCCTGTTTGTCATTATTCAAGAGATTAGTGGATTTATGCCTTCTTTTCCATTCCCGAATTATCAATCAAGCCTTGAATGGGGCTTTTAGGGCGACTAGCGAGAGCCTTTAGCGAAACCAATGAGCGGATTTAGTCATGGCTATTCTGGCAACAATCCTATTATCTGGCTTAGGTCGGTAAGCATTAGGACTAGCGAGAGCGCCCCGTCTTTAGGCGCGGGGATGCTTACTACTGACCAGATATACGCGATAGGTTGGGATAGATACGATACAAAATGGCAAGTGCTTCATCTATATCACTCGCAAAGCGCACTTCGATGCGTGCCAATTGGAAGAGGATTTGTGCTAAAAATTTAACGATGCCTTCAGCACCAATCACAATGGTGAATCCCCACTTATTTGAACTCATGGTCTGAAATTTTCGGGCTACGCCACTAATTGGCACACGACTCCCTGTTACACTTTTGGCGATGACGATAACAGGCACTTTATCGCGCTTAGAGGTATCAACA
>CALDGT010001174.1 GCA_937942935.1 uncultured Chloroflexota bacterium
ATAGACAATCAAAATGCTATCGATAGATAAGGTATATAAAATCGGTTGATTTGGATGTATGACAATATCTACAACAGGTCTCATGCTATAGGGTGGCAATTGATACAATTGCTCACCTGTGCGCCAATCCCAAACCAAGACCTCGCCATACATGTCATTGGTGTATAACAAGTCCCCATCCGCCGAGAGCACGATGCCCCAAAATGTTGCGCCATCGCGTTCATATTGCAGGGCAATACCGGGCGCGAATAATAAATCGGTGGCGATGATTTGTGATTCTGGCAGGGGTGCATCGCCGTGAATGGCTTCTAATGCCAAGCCGATGGCTAGTCTATAATCTTCGCCTGATGCAATCATCTCTTGGGCGCGTGCAATCATATCTTGGCTGGCTTTTGCCGATTGTACCGATTCTCGCTCGGTGAATTGGCGCGTGGCTTCGGCGGCGATGAAGCCGATAATAATCAACACGGCTATCATGCCTATTATCCCCGCGCCGATAGCACGCCGATTGGCGTGTAAACTGGCTTCGATGTATTGTTCCTGAAATGGGGTAGGGGGAGGTGATTTATCGTAGGCTGTTTTTAGCCATTGGCGTGATTGTGCCAAATTGCTCCCTTTCAGCAACAAACTATTATCGTGCCTGCGACCGCGCCAGCGCATGGCATCGGCTTGTAAATTATTATGGATTTGCAAGTGAATCAAGTCGGTTTGAATAGCATGGATGAGGGTATCGGTTTGGGTTTGGGCTTGGTCAGGATTATCCAAAAAGACCCAATTGGTACGCTTTAGCACATTCCAATAATTATCCATCAACAGTTGTTCAAAATCGCGTCCACCCAATGCCGTGATTTCGGCGGGTGTGTGCGGACTCGCCAATAATTTATCGAGTGCCACTTTTTGATAGGTATCTTTATTATCGGGTGTTTGTAACACGACTGTGATGATACGTTTGTTATGAGCGCGGGCATGGCTCAATTCCAAATGACATACGAAAGATGATAGCGATTGTTCGGACATAAAAAATAAAAAGGTGTGCGCCGATTCGATGCCTGTGTAAATTTCTGCCATCCAGTCCGATGTGGCGGGAATATCGTCCGTATCCATCCACACTTCAAACCCGCTATCGGTGAGGCGTTGCTTGACCGCTAAGACGGATGCTTTGTTCGCACGCGAATAGGAGATAAAAATATCGTTGCGTTGCCCCGAACTGGCTGTATTTTGGCGTACCGAATAACTGGGCGCGGGGGTTTGGGCGGGTTCAAGCGGGGGCAAAAGGGTGATGGGAGTGTGTATGGCAATCGGTTGTGGGGTGGGGGCAGGTTGTGGAGTCGCCTCTGGCTGATTT
>CALDGT010001175.1 GCA_937942935.1 uncultured Chloroflexota bacterium
CATATATCCGCCCTATTTCGGCAAAATGATTAATCTCCAACTGCCGATTTAATCGCCTCATCACCAACAATCTGGTGCAAAATATCAAACCCAATCCGCAAAACAAAATCACCAAAAGATTCACCTTCGTTTCGGCAATCGCCATAATAGCGCAAAATTGGCGATAATGTTGGCACAAGGTCACGGATATGCACTAAATCTAAAAATTTCTGTGCGAGGCGCGTCCCATTTGGGTTTCCGCCTAAAAACACCGTATATTTATCGAGTGAGCGCCCAACAAACGCGATTTCTGCCACATAAGGACGCGCACACCCATTCGGGCATCCTGTCATCCGCGCCATGATATTGGCATCTGCCAAATCCAAACGGTCTAGTGCATCTTCAAATTCACTAATCACCTGCGGAAAGACACGCTCGGCTTCGGTGATAGCGAGTCCACAGGTCGGCAATGCCACGCACGCCAGCGCATTTCGGCGCATTTTAGAAATTTTTTCGACTGTGCGAATCCCATATTCATTGAACATGGCTTCGATAGCAAAACGGTCTTGTGGGAGAATATTGGTGAGCAACAAATTTTGTTGACAAGTGAGGCGCACCGACAAATTGAATTTTTCGATGATTGCCCGCAATCCAGAACGCACCTGTTCGTTGGGACGGTCAGCAATCCGCCCATTTTCGACATAAATCCCAACATAAGACAACCCATCCGATTGGTCATGCCAGCCCAAATGGTCATAAACCACAAATTGAGGGACGGGGCGTGGGGCTTCAAATGTGAAAGATACTCGTTTGGCGAGTTCCTCACGAAACCATTCAATCCCTTTATCATGCAAAATATATTTAAGGCGGGCGTGCTTGCGATTTTCACGACTGCCATAATCACGATGAATGGTCACAACCGCCGTCACTGCTTCAATAACATGCTCAGGCAGAATAAACGCAATATCATCGGCAAGGCGTGGGAAGGTTTCATCATTATTGTGGGTCATCCCCATGCCCCCCCCTGCCAATAAATTGAACCCTAGCAAGCAATTATCATCATCAAAAATAGCAACAAGCCCAACATCATTGGTATACACATCGACACAGTTATCACCTGCATAAGCAATAGCAATTTTGAATTTGCGTGGCAAATAAGTGTTCCCATACACGGGTTCTTCTTCGATGATTTCGCTGTCATCAATCAATTCGGTATCATCCAAAAAGATTTGATGATAAGCGCGGGTTTTGGGATATAACGATTCATTGAGTTTGAAGGCAAATTCTTGAACGGCTCGTTGTTGTGGATTGTTGGCAGGTGCAGGACACACCAACACATTCCGCACAATATCGCCACATGCTCCCAATGAAGTGATGAGCGCGTGGTTCATCGCCTGAATCGTCTCGCGCAATTCTGATTTAAGGACACCATGCAACTGGAATGTTTGGCGAGTTGTGATGCGGAGCGTGCCATTGGCATAATGACCAGCAATATCATCCATCGCCAGATATTGGTCGGCGGTGAGCTGACCACCGGGGAGTTTTGCGCGAATCATCACTTGATGATGGTCATTTTCGCGGTCTAATTTGCGTTTATCGCGATCTTCTTGCTCATAAATCCCATGAAATTTGAGCAATTTTTCGGCTTCGGGGGTAAAAAACAAGGCACTATTTTGCAATTCTTGTGCAATTGTGCCACGCAGATTTCGGCTTTCCCGTTTAATATCTTCAACACTCAGTTTTGCCATCCATCCCCTCCAGATAATCGGCTATAAAAAACACACCCTAACAAGGTGTTAGGGTGTGTACTGTATCAGATGAGTGAATATATCGGCACAAAACCTAACAATGGGTGTGTATTTGCTGGCACTTCCGCATAAAACAACACATTGTTACTGATGTCATGTGAGTCTTTCTTTTTAACATAATTTCCGATATACTCTATTTAGCATAGTGGATAAGTCATATTTTGTCAATGGCACATCAGATGAAAAAACAACTCAAAACAGCCCTTGTTCTGCTCGGACATGGCTCACATATTAGCGCAAATACGGCGGGTGTCGTTTGGGATGCGGTGGATAATCTGCGTCAACTCGGCGTCGCAGATGAAATCACCGCCGCCTTTTGGAAAGAACAACCCTCTTTTCATGGGGTCTTATCATCTATTAGCGCCACCGACATCACCCTCATCCCACTTTTTACCGCGCAAGGGTACTTTACCCAAACGGTCATCCCCACAGAGATGGGTTTATCAGGGAAAATCACGCCCCGCGATGGGCGCACTATCCGATATGCACAACCGCCTGTTTTTCATCCAAAAATCCAACAAATCGTACAGGCACGGGTAGATAATGCCATTCAGCAGTATCGGTTAAATCCATCAGAAATTGGCATCGCCATCATCGGGCATAGCACGCGCAAAAATCCCAAAAGCCGAGAAGCTACCGAATATCAGGCACAAATCTTGCGCGAAAAAGGGGTTTTTGGGGCAGTTATCACCGCATTTTTAGATGATGACCCCGAAATTAGCACGATTTATGACCGCATATCGCAACCGACAATTATCGCCATCCCGCTTTTTTTAGCGATGGGGTCGCATACAACCATTGATGTGCCAGAGGCATTATCTCTGCCACCCAACCAAAATAATGGGATTGTGAATAGCAAACAGGTGATATACACGCCGTCTATCGGTGATGGTCAAGACTTTACCGACCTTATTTTAGACCTTGCACACGATGTAGATGCCCCACTCTATGAACCTCACCCACAAAAAAACGGTTGGGATGGGTTTCCGCAAGGCGGTTGGGATGCCTTCAAAATACGCTTACATGAGCATGACACTCTTAACATCGGAGGGCTTATTATCAGGCATAATAGAGTAGAAGCCCGGTCTCAGGATGAAAAACCACTTAGGCAAATTTTTACCCCTGCGGAATTGCGCCAAATGGTGCGCGGAACACCATTTCGCCCACTGCCCACCAGTTATGATTTGCCAAGTGGTTGGTATATCTCTACACAATCATTAGATGAGGTCTGCGCGGTTATCGAGACAGTTTACCCTGCCCTTATCCCACATATCGCGCCAGATGCGAGCTATTCTTTCACACCATTAGCACAAACACTCGCTCGCCAAACAGGGATTTATCGGGATATAACCCAGTTAGACGAAAAAACCATCGCAGACATCACACAAGGGGTCTGTTCGGGGTGTATCAAACATCCCACATGGCATAACGATATATCATCACCAATTGCTTGCGATGAAGCCTGTAATTGGTGGCTTTCTGACGCACTCAAAAGGATAAAAAATGACACAAACAATGGGTAAGGTATATTTAGTCGGCGCGGGTCCGGGCGACCCCGATTTAATCACCGTCAAAGGCTTGCGAATACTCCAAAAAGCCGATGTGGTGGTTTATGACCGACTCGCGCCCAAAAGTCTGCTCAACGAAACACCAAACGGCGCAGAATTAATAGATGCCAGCAAAGATGGTCATCAACACACCCTCAAACAACCACAAATTAATGAGTTGTTGGTGCAAAAAGCCAAAGAAGGCAAACAAGTTGTGCGACTCAAAGGCGGAGACCCATTTGTCTTTGGGCGTGGTGCAGAAGAAGCCCTGTTTTGTTATGCAAATAATGTGCCATTCGAGATTGTCCCCGGAATTACTAGCGCCATCGCTGTGCCTGCTTATGCGGGTGTATCAGTCACACACCGCGATTATGCCAGCGCATTTACAGTATTCACTGGTCATGAAAATCCATCCAAACCTGCCAGCGCCCTCAATTTTGAGGCGATTGCCCAAGCCGCCAAAGCAGGAACATTGGTCATGCTCATGGGCGCGACATACCTCACCGAACTCATCCAACAATTGGTAACGGCAGGGATAGACCCGCAAACCCCCGCCATGTGCATCGAATGGGGGACAACCGCACAACAACGTGTTGTATGTGCGCCACTCATCCATTTGCCAGAACAGGCTAAAACCGAAAATATCGGCTCGCCAGCCATTACCGTTATTGGCGAGGTGGTCAATCTGCGTGAACAAGGATTACGCTGGTTTGATTAATCAGATTCACACCGTTCCCGATTCACTTTATTAATCTGAATCGGGTTAATTAGTCCATCAATAAGGGCGATTTGCTCAAGATTGCCCTCTTGCCAATTTTCGCTCCGTTGCATCAGCAAAAAATAAATCATCACGGGCCAATCTACCACATAATCCAGATTTTGCTGGCAAACATAATCCCACATACGCCCATCGGTCATGGCATGATGTGCATCGGCGTTCACTTTTCCATCCAAATTAATCACCGTGGCATCGGTATAATACACAATCACCCCCGATTGAAACGCACCGATTCGGGCATCATCTGGCACATTTTCATTTAACCATTGGGTCGCTTCATAAAATCCAGAACGGGGTGCATTATCATTTGATATAGATATTTCGCTTATCCACCCTTGTTCACCATCAAAAAATCCATCGAAATACGTGAAAAAAATGAGCGAGTTTATTCCTAATACAATCAGCAAGACCAAAGAAATTGTCCATTTTGTAAGTTTTATGCGTAGTAATCCTGCATAAACTACGCATAAAACCAAAATGCTCACCACTTCCGCAATCGGTAGCGTATAACGCTCATAAAACCACCATGAAATCACGACAAATGAATAGAGGGTGATAGCGGTTATCATCCATAAGCCAGCCATCACCCATAACCCAATGACCATGCGTGATTGACTGAATAATCCCACCCCTCCAACAAAAAGGAATCCGATAATGACAAAAAATGTGCCGTGTGTTATCTCTAAATTGACTACGCGAATATTTATATCATTCAGGAATATTCTATCTTGATTAGGAATCCCTATCGAAAAGGTATACATCTGACTCGTTAATTCGCCTATGAATTGTGACATTTTTTGCCCATAATAATTAGCAAAGGCAGGGTCGCCATTGAGCGCCGATGAAAGCGATAATGGCGGAGGCAATTCATTTGATTGCCCAGTATAGAGGGTATGCGCCCGCACCGCCGAGCCACTTTCTGGCAAAATAAATTTGCCTTGTGTGAGGGTGAATAATGCCCATGGGCTGATGACCAATGCGCTCATGAATCCTGCCACGATGATGGTACGAATCCGTTCTCCCTGTATGGGTGGAAATAAAAAAATAGCCACCACCAGCCATAAAATGAGCATACTCGCATCCACCCGCGCCAAAAATGCCAAGCCCATACTCGCGCCCAGTAATAACACCCCTCTGCGGGCTGGAATCCGATAAACGGTCACAAATGCGGTCAGCATAGCGAGTGTGGCAAAGGTCGAGAGGGTTGTCTCCATACCATTCACACTATAAGCAACATGATGAGGATGCCAATACCACAACGCGGCATTAAAAAGCGCCATGATATGGATAATATTGGTTAGTCCCGTCCCTAAATCCCATCTATGTTGTATAAATAGGGGATTTTTCGCCCCCTCTCCAGTTTGGAGAGGGGGTCGGGGGGTGAGGTCAAAAACACTTAATATTCCCCATGTCAAAAAATATATCATCACGCACGCCAACGCGCTGACCACCACCCCCATCCACTGAAACAGATGCACCATCGTTGAGGGGTCTTTGGTCAATAATGCGGGAATAATGCTCATCCCACCCCATAATGGCTGAAAACCGGTTGTGAGGTGTTGGTCATCTACCATCCCCCCTTTGCCATCCGCCAAATTGCGCCCTAATGTGAAATAATAAAAGGAGTCATCTAAGAGGGGTTTTTCGATGACATTGGTTGGGTCGGTGTTTTGGATGGCAGAGGCACGAAAATACACCCCAATAAAAATGATAAACATGAGGGGTAAATAGCGCAAAATACGTGAGGTCATAATAAACTCGCTATGAATTGATGAATGGAGTCATTGGTAAATTGTGGGCGCTCAACATGAATATCGTGTCCTACACCCTCTATAATGGCTGTTTTGAGGTTATCAAAAACAAAATTCGCCCGTTGAATCATTTTTTGTGGCGAAAAGAATGGTTCTTGTTGACTAACCATCAGAAAAATAGGGGTTTGAATCGCTTTTAATTGGCGCAATGGCAAAATACCCGGTGGATGATGGCGAATATAATGCTTGAGGAGTAAATAGGCTAAGTGGATATTATCTTCGCTTGGAATGGCATCTGGGGCAACATTTTTCTTCGCCAAACGATATGCCATCCAGCGTGAGGCGACAAACCGCGAGGCAAATGCCACACTATAAGCCACTGGCGGTTGGCGCATGATATTGAGTGGAAACCGAAACGGGACAATGCCACAGGGATTGATGAGGATTAATGCCCGCACATATTGGGGAGTATGATAAGCCATTTTAAGCGCAAAAAATCCCCCACCAGATGACGCAACTAATATAACAGAGGTTAATTGAAGCGCCTCTAATATATCGGCTAACCAATCAGCATAGGCTGAATGGCGATAAGAAAGGCGCATGGGGTCACTTTTACCGGCATACCCAATCACATCGGGGGCAATTACAAAATAATCGTGCGCCAAGCCTTCAATTTGGGCTTGCCACCCCAATGCACTCACATTTGTGCCGTGTAATAACACAATTGGCGGGGCATTTTTATCCCCCGCCATAAGGATATGTGTACATCCATAACGAGTATTGACGGTGTGCGATTGAATCGGGATGGTAAAACAAGCTAATCGGCGTTCATACCATCCCATCATCGCTTCCCACCCCGCCAAAGATGTATAGTAGCGATGGTGATTCATATCTTATTGCTCACCATACCCCAAATTCATCTTGATAGCACGCTTCACACACCGAATACCGATAGCGTGGTGAGAGCGGCTTGCCACATTTGCTACACCGTTTGGCAGTATCTATGCGTTGGAGCAATGCCATATCAATATAAGCAGACCATTTTCCGCGCAACGTGCGGACATTTTCGGCATCTGGCGCACACGTCATAAATTCTTGACGTTGCGAGAGCCATAAATAAATATCCGCGCACGACACACTCGCCTCAATCCGTTCCAAATCAGATGAATCTAAAATTTGTGGGGGTGGATTGGGGGGCAACAACATAGGTCGCCCAGATAAAATGGCTGTTGCACAATCGCGCCAATAAGTACGGCTCGCCTTACGGGTTGGCGCATTGGTCAAGCGGACTGCCGCATCGAGTCCTAATTGTTCCACTTCAGAATCGGTGAGCATCCGCGCCAATTCAATACGCTCGCTCAAATCGGCTGTTTTTACGCGGTCACGCAATGTATCGGGGATAGATTGCAATTGTGACCATTGAATCAAACGGCTCGCCAAACTACCGGGTAATAAAGCCAAATCTTCTACCGATGGCGCAACCCGCGCATGTGTTAGAATGACAGGTTCTGTATGAAATGCCTTACGGACATATTTGAGGGAACGATGATTAATCGCCCCAACTGTGCCACCTTCAGACAACCCAAACCGCCCTGCCCGCCCGCCAATTTGTTGCACTTCTGTCGGGTTCAGGTAACGCACCTCTTTGCCATCAAATTTTTCGATTTCATAAAAGCATACATGGTCGGCAGGCAAATTTAAGCCCATGCCAACCGCATCGGTGGCGATACAAATTTCGGTCTCACCATTGGCAAAACGGTCTGCTTGTTTGCGCCGTACTTCTGGAGGCAAATTGCCATACACCACCGAAACACGCCGTTTCATCTGTTCCAATTCGGTCTTGAGGTGCAACACCATTGTGCGCGAAAAGGCGATTAAAATGGTCTGCTTGGGCAGTGTTTTCATATCCCAAGGGTTATCTGCCACCGCAATCGGCATCAGGCGGTCATGCTCATACACACTGTAGGGAATTGCCGCCGCATTTGCCAACGACTCAATTAATCCGCGTGCGGTGACGGGACCAATCACATGAATTTCGGGTGATTGTGCCTGCATGAGGGCTTGTGTCCATGCCCAGCCTCTATCGGGGTCTGCCAACATTTGCGCCTCATCAATCACCACACATTCCCCGCTTTGGTTGGGGTTAAACATTTCGATGGTCGCGGCGGTGATGGTCGCGCCGGGGATAGGAATATATTCCTCACCGGTGAGCAAATTGCAATAAATACCCTGTTGATTGAGACGGTCAAATATCTCGAATGCCAACAAACGCAAGGGAGCAAGATACCAGCCACTACCTGCTTCAATTAGGGCTTGCAGGGCATTATGTGTTTTACCGCTATTTGGCGGTCCAATATGCAACGAAATATGTTGCTCGTTGCGATATTCATGTTGCCACGATGGGAATGCCGCCAATAATTTTTCGCGCAATTCCGCTCGGCGAATCCGTTCTGCTTCGCGCTCGGCTTCAAGTCGCAAACGCAATTCTTCGGCTTCTACTTCTTTTTTGGCACGAAATTCTTCGACTTTTTCAGCTAAAATGGTGACATATTCGCCGTAGGTGTTGGGTAAGCCCCATTTTCCGCGCACATGTCGCCATTGCACAGAAGCAGGCGAAATACCATCACGTTGCAACCGTCTACGAATGGTCTCATACACGCGCCCACTCACCAGCGCAATATCGCGCACACGCATTTCTTCATAATCGAAAAAGGTCTCTAAGATAGCACTATCGGTCATCGCATTTTCAATTTGATAGGCAGGGATGCGCCGTGTGCCTTCGGGGTCGGTGAATAGCGTCAATAAATTCGCCCGAATCGCCCGTTCTAAGGTACTTAGACGAATGGCAAGGCGTTTTTGAGCCGTCTTGACAGTATAACTGCGCGACATGACTTGGCTATGTAAATTTTTGCCTTCTTTCGCCCCATGTCGTAACACCTCACCGCAAATTTCTAAATATTTACCCCATTCTTCATCGGGAATCCGAGAGGCATTTTCGGCAACTGTCCGCGCCTCTTCTGGAGAAGCACTCGCCAAACGCACCCATGTGGTGCTATAGGGATAAACCTTAATGCGAATCGTGAATTGCGATAACACCTTTTTGGCGACCAAACTGCTAATCATGCCCTCACCAAATTCCTTGACCATATCATCATAAGGAGCAGTTTGCCCTTCTAATGGATTTAGGAATGCCGTCACATGCACAGCCGATTCCATCACCGCTTGTTTATGTGACAGGGATTGAACAGTGCTATCGCTTAATCGCAAGGGGTCATAAATCAAATTCCCCGATTGGCGCAAAATCTTTTTGCTAATGAGCAACTCTAAACCCAATTTCACCTCTGGCAAATCGGGAAATTCTTCATCACTCATATAACCAACCGATTCGCCCAATAACGCAATGATATAAGACCATGTGGAGTTGCCAATGGTTTGCAAATATTGTTCACGCGCATCGAGTCGTTCTTGAATGGTCGCCTCTGGCAAGTGTCCATCTTTATGAATATGAGGCAATGATGGCGAACACCATTTAATCAATTCTCCTACCTGTTGGCTATCGAGGCGGGTTGTATCATAAAAACAATCTTGTAAGCGGGCAATGCCACTATTGGTAATCAATGGGTCAATTTTATTTTTATCACCCATCTTCAGGCGCTTGTTCAGCGCACTCCGTTTGATAAACCCCTCTGGCACTCGTGAGATAATATCTATGAGTAATTGAGAGGTTGGTTGTAATTTATTGGTCATGAATAAAAACCTATGAGATTCTCTAACCCCACTATCATAATAGTTAAGCGCGTCCTTGCCAATATGCTTCTGCTTCTGCTAATGATTGCGGGGTATTCACATTAAAAAAGCACCATGGGTCATTGATTGTCACGAGCATTAACCGCAGTTTGAGCAAAAAGTCACGTACTCTATATTGTCCTGCATTCAATTGTACCCGCGCCACATCCAAACACCGCTTATGATATAACGCGCATAATGGTTGTGACATTTCGCCCGTTACAGGCAACACCACATCTATATTATCATGACTTGTCTTGATGAGCGTGTGCAAAACATCAGGGCGAATAAATGGCATATCGCACGCAACAGTCAATGTCCATGTATTTTTACTATGGCTGAGGGCGCTTTCGATTCCGCCCAGCGCCCCACAGTTAATAAAATTATCGGGATACATCGTCAAATCTAAAGATTCATATTTAGTGCGTTGATTCGTCACCAAAAAAATCTCATCAAATTCTGCTTTGTGAATGGTGAACAACAAATGATGGATGAGGGGGATTCCCCCCAAATCCACCCACGCCTTATCACGCCCCATGCGGGAGCTTTTTCCACCCACCAAAATCCCCGCAGAGACATTCATCTACAAACTACTCTCACTGGTGTCGCGCTAAAAGCGGCATTACCTGTCATCGCATCTATGGCTTGGTCATCGGTCAAATCGTTAATGCTCACACCCGAATACCGATTCGCCACATCCAACTGAACACCATCGCGCCCATGCCCAAACCCATGCGGGATACTCACTACACCTTGCATTACCTCGTCGGTGATTTCCGCAGGGATTTCGACCTGACCCACTCGTGATGACACTACGACTATATCACCATCAACAATCCCGCGTGATTGGGCATCATGTGGATTTATCATCACCGTACACCTATTTTTACCTTTCATCAGGCGCTCGCTATTGTGCATCCAACTATTATTGCTCCGCACATGCCGTCTGCCAATCAAAAGCAACGCTTCACTATCTTTTGGTGCATCCAAAACGGCTTTTGCGCGGGGTAAATCGGTTAACACATGGTCAAAAATCAGATTAATTTTGTGGTTTGGGGTGACAATCCGTTCTTTCAAACACGGTTGCAATGCCCCTAAATCTACCCCGTGTGGATACTTTTTGAGGCGTTTAAGTGATAGTCCATCTGGGCGATTTTTTCTGCCACCATTCACCCCATACGGTCCCATCCGCAAACCCAAATCAAGCAATCTGGAGAGGGGCATACGGCGTACATAATCTTTGCGATTTGGGGCTTTTCCACCCCGTTTTTTATCTAGTTGATTCGCCAACGATTGAAAAATCATCCAATCATGACGGCGGTCATCTTCGACCTCAACCATCGGATAAGAATATTTGGCACTATTCCGCACCGCTAACACATGAAACACCACATCATAATGCTCAGTTTCGAGTCCTGTGGTGGTTGGCAAAATAATATTGGCATGTTTAGATGTCTCGTTGATATAAATATCTATCGCCACCATATAATTGAGTGATTGTAATGCTTTCTCGGCTTGCGCCCCGTTGGGGGTAGATAAAACGGGATTACCCGCAACGGTTATCATCGCCTTAATTTGACCTTCGCCTTCAGTGAGAATTTCTTCTGCGAGAACAGATACAGGCAATTCGCCCCCAAATTCGGGTAATCCACGCACACGACTACGCCAACGGTCATAGCCGCCTGTTTGCCCTGTGAGCGATGTAAATCCGACCACATCAAACGCAGGTTGAGTGAACATCGCCCCGCCAACATTATCTAAATTCCCAGTGAGAATATTCACCACATTGATAAGCCATTGGCATAACCCACCAAATGATTGCATCGAAAGCCCCACGCGCCCATAACACACTGCGCTATCAGCATGAGCAAATTCATGGGTGATTCGGCGAATATCATCCGCAGAAATACCGGTTTGTGAGGCAACACTTTCGGGCGTAAAATCTGTCACTAAATCGCGTAATTGGTGCATTTGCACCTCGCTGATGAGGGATTCTAAATGCCCAACATCCACCAAATCATCCATGAAAAGCACGTTCACCATCGCCAATAAGAAAAACACATCCGCCGCAGGTTTAATAAAATGATGTTCATGTGCCAATTTTGCAGTTTCGGTTTTTCGTGGGTCAACCACCACCAATTTTCCGCCCCGATTTTTAAGATTTTTGAGCCTGCGTTCAATCCCACCCGCCGTCATCAGGCTACCATTCGATGCCACAGGATTCGCCCCAAGCATGAGGAAATAATCGGTGTGGTCAACATCTGGAATCGGCAATAACAATTGATGCCCAAACATAAAATAGGCGGCGAAATGATGAGGCAATTGGTCTACAGAGGTGGCAGAAAACCGATTTTTGGTCTTTAATGCGCGGATGAGCGCAGGTGCATAGATGATGCTACCCGCATTATGAGAATTGGGATTGCCCAAATAAATCCCTACTGCATTATTGCCATGTTCGGCTTGTATCCGCAATAAATTATCAGTTATTTCGTCAAATGCCTGTTCCCACGAAATTTCTTCCCACCCATTTTCGGTACGTTTGATGGGATGTTTGAGCCGATTTTTATCATGATACACATCTTCAAGTGCCGTAGCTTTTGGGCAGATATGCCCCTCACTAAACGGGTCATCGGCATCCCCTTTAATGGTGGTAATTTTATCACCCTGATGATGGACTTCGATTCCACACATGGCTTCGCATAGATTACACGTCCGATAATGAAAATAAGTGGTGGTGGTCATGGGTAAAGTATCCTAAAAAATTGTTTTTTCGATTGGAAATATACATTTTATTCAATATCCAAATTCTACCCTAGTTTATAACAAATTGTGGCGACCAATTGCAACAAATCGCAATTCTACTTACACTTACGATGATGATACTCACTGATAAGGACGATAAAATGACTTCTATCCTATCCGAAAAAAGACGTGAACTCTGGATGTGGGCTATTCAAGCTGGCAACGATACTGGACATCGCAATATTTTGCGCGATATTTATATTGGCAACATACTGAAAAGAAAACCCGAAATATTGCCAGAATTGTTGGGCTTGTTAAAAGAGTGTATCGCGCCAGAAGCCATGACATGGGCGCTAGATGCTTATATCCCCGACATCATTACCAATGATGATTATCGCAAACAGGTCATTACGTATTTTGCCTCAAAGCTGAATGTTGTGGCTACAGAATCACCCCCTCAAACGATGCCAGCAACCGCAAAATTCAATTTCAAAATATCCAACAGTATCCCTTCAAAACCAAAATCGAATGCAGATACACAAAAACAGCGGCAAATCGCCAATTTTATCGAAGAAATTGCCACCACTCCCGAAGAATTATCCCCTGTCATCACCTATTACGAGATGGTCACGCGCACATTCGACCCTAGCGAATATCACTATGAATTATCGGTCAAACATTTGCGGTCACTCACCGTCAGAAAAGAAACC
>CALDGT010001176.1 GCA_937942935.1 uncultured Chloroflexota bacterium
GGTCGTTTTGGATAATGCCGAAGATGTCGTGAATGCCGACCAGCGCACGGGCTACATCCAATTATGCAACCAATTGGCGCATTACGGCGTGCCGATTTTGTTGAATGCGCGTGCCAAATGGGATGACCAACAACCGCACCGCCTATATGAACCCAAACCCCTCACCGACCTCGCTAGTGCGTCCCAAATTGTATTGGATTTTAGCGACCAATTCAAAAAGGCACTCACCCATGACCAAGCCGAAGCATTGGCGAAATCTGCCCGTTTGCATCCCAAACTGATTGAATTTTCGGTGGGGTTGATTGGCGCAAAGGGGTTGGCGTATGCCGATGTGATTCGGCGTTTGAACGAATTGACGCATAAGGACATTCAAAAAGCCTTGTATGAGATGATTACCAAAACACTTGACCAAATGAAAACGGTTGCGGATGACGGCGAAAATGCCTATGCGCTCATCCATAACCTGACATGGCTACAAGCCACCTTCCCAGAAGCCATCATTGACGCGCTCAAACCCGCTACCATCACCACCCGCGATGAATTTATTGATGCTCTCGCCACACTAGGCAGTTATCAATTTGTCCGCCATAATTCTGATACAGACCGTTACTCGATTCCCGATTTGGTGCGCGAAACGATTGGCACGCCCAAAGACCCTGCGTTATTTGGCATTTATGCCGATTTTTATACGGGACGGGCGAAAGAAATTTTTGTGGATACCCCCATCCAACATTGGGCGGATAAAGAGGGGGAAGCCAATTTTGATGATGTTGTGAACATGAAGGCGCTGGGTGGGGAATTGATGCGCCAAACCCAAAACGGGACGGTGGGCGATTTGGTGCGGGCGCTAGAATTTGCAGTGATGACCAAAAATTATGTTTTCAGGCGCATGGAAGAAAAGGCGTGGGCGTGGCTAGAGATGGGACTCAGCGCCGTTCAGATATTGCGGAAAGCCGATGCGGATAATAAGACGCTGATGCGCGGTGAATCGCTGATGTTGAGCGAATTGGGGACGGTGTATCAGGCGTTGGGGCAGATGCAGAAAAGTTTGGCGTATAAAGAACAATCTTTGCCACTCGCTAGGGCGTTGGGGGATAGGCTGAATGAGGCAACTGCACTTAATAATATTGGTAGGGGATACTATACTTTTGGTAAGGTGCGGCAGGCGCTGACCTATTTTGAAGAGGCATTAGCAATATACTGCGAGGTAGGAGATAGACGTGGCGAAGCGCTGACGCTGAACAATATCGGTGGGGTGTATAATGATTTAGGTGACAAACAGAAGGAACTGACCTATTATGAAAAGACGTTGCTGATTATTCGTGAATTAGGGGATAGGGTGGGCGAAGCGATGGCGCTGAACAACATTGGTGCGGTGTATAATGATTTGGGTGAGGCACAGAAGGCTCTGACCTATTATGAATATGTTTTGCCGATATGCCGTGAGGTGGGGGATAAACATGGCGAAGCGATGGTGCTGAACAACATCGGTGGGGTGCATGGTGATTTGGGAGATAAGCAAAAGAAACTAGACTATTATCAACAAGCCCTTGAGGTATTCATCGCTATAGATGCCCATCCGTATGTTGTATCTCAACATAAAAATATTGCTGTTGCGTTCTATGAAATGGGGCGGTTAGATGATGCCATTCGTCATCAAGAAAATGCGATTCGGGTGATGAAAGAGCGTAACCTATCGCATACAGGCGAGGGCGATACCTTAGCCGATTTGGAACGCGATTTGGCATGGTTAAAAGGGCAACAATCAGGCGGGGGAGGTGCAACACCATCCGATAATCGTATCCAGTTAGATATGAATGAATTAGTGGTATTGTATCAACAAAGCGAAGGGGCATTGCGCCAATTCTTGAAAGAAAAAGGCTTGCCAGATAACGCCATTGAACAAGTCTTAAAGGATGTGGTGCAGTTTATATCACAGCAAAGCGATGTATCTCCCCAAGCATCCGAATTTGACGCGCTCATCGCACGGTTAGCCGATATTTACAAACAAGCGGGTGAAGATGGGTTGCGCCAAATGTTGACCGAAAATAATGTGCCAGAGGCGCAAATTGAAGAAATTGTGGCGGTGGTGGTCGCACATATCGCGGGGCAGGGCGGGGATGATGAGGATGAATCCGCCGATATGTTGCCATTCGAGACGGTACGCGAGTGGGTGACGAATACGTATACGGTGATAAAACGCGATACGCATGAATTGGCGGGGTGGCGGGAACAATTAGACGGCGCAAAAATGCGGATGGTCGGCATGGGGGATGATTGGGCGAATGAGGTGGCGTTTGTGGAGGCGTTGCTGGCGGTGTTGCGCGGAGAAGCGCCCGTTTTGCCCGCCGAGAATCCGTATCATGAGCCTGTGCGTCAATTGGTGGAGGCGTTGAAATAAGGGCGTGGCGTGTGCGGGATAATTGCATTGAAAATTTCCTTGAGAAAAATGCACATGGCATGATTAATTATTTTAGGGACGATATACGCGCTTTGCGCTAATCGTCCCGTACAGGTAGGAAAATTTTAAGCCTGTAGTGGCGGATTAGAGCCTTTAGGCTGTATATCCGCCATATCGTTTGATGCGATTCCCCTCGGAACGCCCGTATATCCCACCGCATACGCGCCTATTTTGCGCTATAATATAAGCCTAAGAAGGAGTATTTTATGGATTTAGCCTATTATTTAGCATTGCCTTATACGATTCAACTCACGCCCGATAAAAATGGGGTGTGGTTTGCGTCTATCCCATTGCTCAAGGGATGTATGACACAAGGGGACAACCGTGAAAATGCTTTATGGATGTTGGATGAAGCCAAAGCATTGTGGCTCGAAACCGCATTAGAAGAAGGCATATTTATCCCAGAACCGCTTGCAGAAGCCTTATAACCATGCACGAATTACCCATCACCCAAACCATCCTCGATATTGCGCTGAATCATGCACACGGCGCGGTCATCACCGATATTCGCCTGACCATCGGCGATTTGACCTCATTTGTAGATGATAGCATCCAATTTTATTGGGATATTATCAGCGAAGGCACAGGCGCAGTCGGCGCAAAATTGCATTTTAAGCGTATCCCCGCCCGCGCCAAATGTGAGGCGTGCGGACGGGAATATACTATCAAAGAAGAAGGCTTATTATGCCCGCATTGTGGCTCACATCGGGTCGCCATCACGGCGGGCAAAGAATTTTTTGTGGATTCAATTGAAATTCAGGAGCAAACCCCATGACACATATCCCTGTTGTGCAAAATATTTTGAATGCGAATGATATTATCGCCGAGGTGAATCGGAATAAATTAGAAAGCGCCCATGTATTCGGACTCAATATCATGGCATCGCCCGGTGCAGGCAAAACATCGCTGATTGAACACACCATTCGCGGGTTATCGGGTGTGCGTGTGGGAATTATCAACGGCGACACGGCGGGTTATGATGGCGATGCCCTCCGCGCCCAAAATGCGGGGGCTACGGCGGTGCATATCAACACAGGCGGAAATTGCCACCTAGAAGCGCACATGATACAAGATGCGCTGGTGTATTTGGATTTGCCTGCGCTGGATTTGGTCATCATCGAAAATGTGGGCAATTTGGTGTGTCCTGCGGGGTGGAAATTGGGGACGCATCATAATGTGCTGGTGGCATCTATCCCAGAAGGCGCAGATAAACCGTATAAATATCCGAGTATGTATCATGGCGTGGATGTGCTGGTCATCAACAAAATAGATTTGCTTCCTTATATCCCGTTTGATATGGATTATTTCAAAAAAGGGGTGATGGCGCTCAATCCAAAAGTGACTGTGTTTGAGGTCTCTTGCCAAACAGGGCAGGGATTAGACGCATGGTACGATTGGGTGCGCGGAAAAATCTACAGATAAATAAAATTTTTTTATTTTTTTGCCTTTTTGGTGTAATTTGTTAGAATGAATCATATAAAAAACTCAATTACACCAACAAGGTTGCCCTATGAGAACACGCCTCGCTAGTATTTTGACTATCTTCATTGTTTTTTGGACAGGATTTATAAACATTCCAACCGTCTCTGCACTCCCCGGTACAGGGGTTAGCGTAAGTGGTGCATCGGATGTGTTGATTGGCACCTCACCAGTCCCCCTCACCATCACATTTGATAATACAGCACCGAATGGCGCGGGCAATATTGGGTATGCACCATTTTTAGATGTTTATTTTCCTGCCAGTGGCGTGGATGGCGCGACCTTGCCGTTAGATGGTCTGGCTTATATCCCCCTCAGCGCGACTTATTTGGGCGAACCGGTCACAGAAACGATACTCACATTCCCCGCGGGTCCGTTGGGCGGGGCGTGCGCGGTGACAGAATCGGCGGTTGCACATCCGTATGCGCCTGTTTCGGTTTGTGGTATACCGGGTGATACCTTAGTGGTATTTTTATTGCCACTCGCATCGCTCACCCCAGACC
>CALDGT010001177.1 GCA_937942935.1 uncultured Chloroflexota bacterium
TAAATCTGGAGAAGAATTGGGGCGCGGTGTAGCTTCATCCCAAACGATGATTATGGTCACACTTGGCGAAAAAATAGAGATCACAGACCCGCTTGGATTTGCCTATCGCCCTAATGAAGAATGGGAATGGGCAGTCGTTGAGGGTTACGAGGGGTGCGAAGTGCGCCCAACCACACCAAAAGATGGATTAGACCCATTTTATGAAAAAATGTGTGATTATATGGGGATTCCCATTGTATCATCCAATAATGTCCCCGACGAAGCCTTGCAGATGGCATGGAATATCATGGCGAATATGTTGCAGGGGCAAGCTCAAGTTATTGAAAAAATGCTTGAACTTAAGATAAAAATGGGCATTGTTGCACAATCTGAAGGCATTACGGTATTGCCAGAATATGCCTTTTTGCGGAATGACCCTGAGACCAATTGGGATGAACGGGCGCGTGGCTTGGGTGGAAGCCCATCTGTGCCGTTGGGGTCTGGCGCCGAAGAAAGTTTACTGTGTTATATTGATGACCCGTATTATGGCGAGAGCATCTTTTTACATGAATTTGCTCATACGATGAAAAATAGTGGTATTGACCTAATAGACCCAACCTTCAATCTGGCGCTGGATTTGGCGTATCAAAATGCTATCGAAACAGGCTTGTGGGAAAATACCTATGCCCTAGAGACAATAGAAGAATATTGGGCAGAGGGGGTACAAGATTATTTCAATACCAACCTAGAGGCGATTCCAACCAATGGGATTCATAATTTTGTGAATACCCGCGAGGAATTAAAAGAACATGACCCAACATTATTTGCCATCATAGATATTGTTTTTGCGGGTTTTGAATGGACACCGAGTTGCCCATCATAAAATTCAAGTGATAGAAGTCATCCTCTTGGGTGATGAGGATGACTATCGTTAGGGTTAAGCAGTAGTAGAATTACCATATCCTAAAATTTTATCAGAGGAAATATCATGAAAAGATTTTTAATATGGTCAATGCTACTTGTATTGATGATGGTGGGGTTAGTGGCTTGTGGTGGTGGGAGTTTGCCACAAGAGGCTATAGATAAATTGCATGAGGAAATGCGTGGCGATAGAGGCATGGGACCGACAAGCGGAAGTGCCTTTAGCTTTAGTATTGTTTCTGCACAAAAAGTTGCCGATGAATATAATCGTGGGTATGATGAAATGTGGTGTGTCGTCATAGACCCACCTGCAATAGGTGGTGTTTATAACGAATCATATCCCGGATTTGTGGTGTATCAGCGTGCGTTGCTTTGGTCTGTTGATACTAGAGCTTCTTCGCAAGGTTATATCTATGGACACGATGAAGAATCATTTTTAGCGTTGGGATGCACCAATTTCCCTAAATAATGAAAACCAAAACGCCTATACTCATGGGCGTTTTGCTATAACTCACATCTTCATTAACAAATGTGATATTCTTCTAACACTAAGCAAGTAATCCTTTACAAACCACCGCTTTAATTATCCTTACAATGAGATAAAGCACATTCTAGTTCTCATTGAAGGATACCTGCGCGATGAAAATAAATGAGATTTTTTGTTTAATGACTATCATTTTATGTTTTTTTATCTCCCCTCATACGCCTCAGACTAATGCACAACAACCCAATCAGACCTACCATATCATCATTGAACTCAAATCCACCTTTCGACCAGAAGGCGATTTGGCAGGTCTGAGTGCAATTCGGTTTCAGCGATTTGCGATTTCTAGGGTTCAAAATCAGGTTATCAACACCTTAATTACACAAAATATCCCCATTTTTGATGTTATCCAATACGAAACAATTCCTTACATGGCATTAGAAGTAGATGCGGCGGGATTATTAGCACTTCAGATGAATTCCGATGTGACCGAAATCATGGAAGACCATCTTTCATCTGTCACGATGACCAGCGCAAATATTGTTGTAGATTCACAAGGGGCGTGGTCAAAAGGATTTGATGGGACAGGTTATGCGATTGCCGTTTTGGATACAGGCGTAGATTTTACACATCCTGTCTTATCTAGCAAACGATTAGCAGAAGCCTGCTTTAGTCGGACAAACACACTGGCATCTACCGCTTGCCCCGCAGGGAATAACCCAACTGGTATAGATACACAAATTGGATTTGGGGCGGCAATGCCCAAATTTCCACCGCTATGTGCTGATAATTGTGACCACGGAACACATATTGCGGGCATTGCCACGGGGAATGGAATTGGAAAAGGCGGGTCTCATGAAAATTTTCGTGGGGTTGCACATGGCGCACAAGTTATTGGCGTGAATGTTTTTTCGCTTTTTAATGATTCATCGTGTGGTTCATTGCCCAAACCATGCCCACTGACTTATGATAGCGACCAAATTCGTGGGTTAGAGTATGTTTATGGCTTACGTGATACTTATGATATTGCGGCGGTCAATATGAGTTTAGGCAGAGGACGATTTTATAGTGTCTGTGACGATAACGTGAGTTCGAGCTATACCAGTATTGTGAGTAACCTCAAATCGGCGGGGATTGCGACTGTTGCCGCTTCAGGAAATGACGGTTATATAGATTCGATGCGAACACCCGCTTGCTTGACAGATGTGGTTTCCGTTGGGGCGATTTATGATAATGGCACCGTGGCTAATTTTTCTAATGTTGCTCCATTTTTAGATTTATTAGCACCCGGGTCTAGTGTAACTTCACCCGGTTTTAATGGTATTTACGAAGATTGGCAAGGGACATCTGTCGCAACCCCATTTGTGTCTGGGGCTTTTGCCATTATGAAGCAAGCGTATCCAACCTTTGGTGTAGATGAAATATTGAATTTGCTCAAGACAAATGGCATCCCTGTTTTAGATACACGCCCAAACCCAGATGTTATCACTCCACGATTACAAATTGGCGCTTCAATCATTGAATTTGATACCCAAATTCGGATGAATGAGCAAGAATTGATGTACGAAATGATGATGCAATTACAACCAACTCATGAGATAGCATCCATCCTCGCCGATTTTTACACCGCTAATGGTGGTGGCATAAATTTGTGGGTGGTGCTTCAAGATGGAACAGTAGTGACACTTTCTGTAACTATCACCACCAGTAATTCATTAAGCCGTGTCATATTAGGGCAGATGTGGGTGAGTGGTAATCCTGCTTCAACCACAATCAATGAGCTTATAAATACAGAATTACCCCCTCTTTTGATGAATGGAATTTATCATTTTCTTCAACCTGTTATGGGAGATACACCCGTATTCATGACATCCTTTAGCGAAAGTGAAA
>CALDGT010001178.1 GCA_937942935.1 uncultured Chloroflexota bacterium
TATTCGGCACCCCCCCATTCACGCCATCTTTCCAGATGAACCAATCGCGCTTGGGATTATCCCTGCTAGACCGCGATTCGATAAACCATTGGTGCAAATGTGAGGTGTGATTGAGGACAAAATCTAAAATCACGCGGATATTTTTGGTGTGTGCTTCTACTAAAAATTGTCTAAATTCATCTAATGTGCCATATTCTGGGGCGACATCACAATAATCAGAGATGTCGTAACCACAATCGAATTGTGGTGAGGGGTAATGTGGAGACAACCAAACGGCATCTACGCCGAGCCATGCTAAATAATCGAGTTTTTGACGCATCCCCATGATGTCGCCAATGCCATCGCCATTTCCATCTGCAAAACTACGCGGATAAATCTGATAAAATACCGCATCTTGCCACCATTTGCGTGCCATAATCTTGCATCCTTGTATAAGTGTGATTTTTGCACATTATAGCACAGTGTTCACAACAAGGATTCTATTATTGCTTGAGCCAATTTTCGGCACGCACAGGTAAATTATCAAAATCTTGGTCATCGGTGATGATAACCCCATTTAATCGGATGCTAACCGCCGCCACCAACAAATCCACATCGCTCAGTTGTATGCCCTGCCCTCGCATGACTGCCCACATCAATGCCGCCTGCTTCCAATCTGCTAGTTGAATCGGCATCACATTAAACATCGGGACAACATCATTCTGAAAACGAGCTAATTGCTTTTTTGCGTCAATATGATTTAATCCACGCTCCACCTCATAAATCACTGCTTCGGGTAAAATCAGCCTGCCTCTTTCGTGATGACTTATCAGACTACCAACAGATGATTTAGGGTTACGGACGAAATGAGAGATGATATTCGTATCAAAAATATAAATAGCTTGACTCATAGCTTATTCTCAATATATTCTTCATTCATGGCTTCAATAGCGACATCAATCTCCTCATCACTGAGTTCATCGTGAATTGTTTGCATGGTCTGCAAAAATGCTTCGGTATTCATTGTCCCCGCAATCAATTCAACAGGTTCAACATCTTGACTAATCACCTGCATTTGTTGTTTCACCCAATCCTGTTCCCAAATAGATTTATCAATTCTTGGGACATTATTGGACTTTTGCCGATTCAAAATCCGTTCCTCAATTTGTGCCAAGTGTTCATTCGGCAGGGTATCAATCGCATCTAAAATTTCTTGTAGGGTCATGGGGATAAGCCTTTCTCATCACATTTTTGCACATTATAACATGAAAAGGCGCGTATTTTTCTGCTATGATAAAGGGCATCACTCACTTACAGGAGGACTTTTTCATGCCCCAATACGATTTTTATCATATAGATGTGTTCACCGATACTCCCTTCGGCGGGAATCCCTTGGCGGTCATCCCTGATGCCGATGGCTTAACCACTGAACAAATGCAAGCTATCGCCCAAGAAACCAATCTCTCAGAGACAACATTTGTCATGCAAAGCACCACAGGCGCAGATTTTAAGGTGCGAATTTTTACACCCGCCCAAGAAATGCGCTTCGCGGGGCATCCTGTGGTGGGGACACATTGGTTATTGGCACATCTAGGATTAGTCAAACTCATTGAACCCGTCACCACCGTTACATTTGAATTGGCGGTTGGCAATCGCTCCGCAAAATTGCATGTCGAAAATGGCAAAGTGCGTCATGTGTGGATGGATCATCAAAGACCGCAATTTTTTGCAACCGCCACAGAGGAACAAATCACCCGCCTCGCAAAAGGATTGGGCATTAATCCGCGTGTGATATTAGATACAGGCTTACCCGTTCAGGTGGTATCTACGGGGGTGCGCCAATTATTTGTGCCGATAAAATCACTGGCGAATATGAGGGCGCTATCTCCCAAAAATCAAGAACCCGCCGTCCTCAATGCCATTTGCAAAGAGTTAGACCCCGCCGAAAATTGTACTTATTGTGTGACGACATTTTGCACCGAAACAGTGAATCCCAATGCCGATGTGCATGTGCGGATGTTCGCACACGGGTTAAATATCCCAGAAGACCCCGCCACAGGGAGCGCAAATGGCGCATTAGGCGCGTATTTGGTGAATTATGGGGTTTACTCCGATTTTGTGGATGGCAAAATCAATTTAACATCGGAGCAAGGCATCGAGATGGGGCGCCCTAGCACGATGTATATCGAGATTGTGGGCAACAAAAAGCAAATCGAACTCATCCGTGTAGGTGGGTCGGTTGTGCCATTGATTCACGGCAAAATTGAATGGTAAATTAATCACCCATTTTTGAAGGGTGTACTGGCTGTAGGGACATGATTAATCGCGTCCCTACAGGCTTCAGCCTTGTATATCTGCCCAAC
>CALDGT010001179.1 GCA_937942935.1 uncultured Chloroflexota bacterium
TGCCCAAGAAGATGTTGAGCATATCCCCTTCAACTATAACACCATGCTCCGTGGATATTATCAATTGGGTGATTATGCTAATGCGGTGCAAATGGGCAAAGTCAGCACAGGCGACACACCAGATGCCGCTTATTCTTGGCGGTTATATGGCATGGCGCTTTTAGCCAATGGTGACATTGAAGGTGCAAGCGAGGCATTTAACCAATATCGTACACTCGAAACAGACCCCAATTATCAAATTTTCCCCATCCTCTACCAATATTATATCGCATCCCTCACAGGTTCTAGCGATATTGAGACCATCTCAACAGAACTCGATAACACCCTTGTCCTGCTCAATGGCGAGGGTGAACCCGCACCAGAATCTGCGATTATCGAGATGGATTTGAACGGGGCATGGTTCTATACATTAGATGGTGTTGAAGCAGGGGCAAGTTTTACGATTACTGCCACTGATGCAGATGAAGCCTATTATGTAGACCCAATGGTGGTTGTATTTGATGAAAATGGTGATATTGTGGCATTGGGTGATTTTGGTCAATCGTTTAGCGATGTCATCTTAGAATTCACCGCCGAAGCAGGTGGCAGTTATGGGATTGGCATTGTGACCGATGGCTATTCTTATGGTACAGTCGAATTTACCATCACCCAAAACTAAAAAACCCGCTATAAATCAAAAGGGCGACATGAGTCGCCCTTTGATGGTTATTTGAATCTATATGGACATGCGATTGTCATGTCCTTCTCATCCATTAACCGCGTTCTGTTAATTCAATGAGTACCATTTCGGCGTTATCACCCTTACGTGGACCCAATTTATAGATGCGGGTATATCCACCAGCGCGATTAGCGAAACGTGGAGCAATTTCATCGAACAATTTTTGAACCAATTCGCGGTCATTCCCCAAACGGCTGGCGGCAACACGACGGGCATGAACACCCACAGTATCATCACCAGTTTCTTGGGCTTTTTTGATGCCACGTTTGGCAATGGTAATCATGCGTTCAACATTGCGACGCACATAATCGGCTTTGGCTTCGGTGGTTTTAATCCGACCATGTTCCAAAATTTCGCGGGTGAGGTTCATCCGCAAGGCTTTACGATGTCCGCTATCGCGGCTTAATTTTTTTCCGTATACATTATGTCTCATGATTTTCCTCTATCATTTTACGAATAAAATAGGCGAGGCAACTCCCCGCCATATAACCACTTGGAACATGATAGGTCATGCCGCCTATCATGCCCTATAACAAAAATTAGGTGTTATCTGCGCCATTATCTACAGGCATATAGCCTTTTTCGCGCAATTTTTCGACCAATTCATCAAGCGATTTTTCGCCAAAGTTACGGATGGCGAGCATCGCATCTGACCCACGGTCAAGCATGTCTAAGACATCGCCGATGGTGGTAATGCCTGTACGCTTAAGCGAATTAAACACACGCACGCTCAAATCGAGTTCTTCAATCAATTTGTTATCGAATGGACGTGGGCGGTCTGGCAAATCAGATTCGATGGTGTCCATTTCCATACCAAAATCACTCATACCACCTTGGTCAAAAATACCACTGATGATACGCAAGTGACGGATGAGGATATTGCCCGCTTGTGCGAGTGCTTCCTCTGGGCGAACAGTACCATCTGTCCAAATTTCGAGTACCAATTTATCGTAATTGGTACGTTGCCCAACACGGGCGCGTTCTACTTCAAAATTGACACGGCGCACAGGGCTAAAAATGGCGTCTACGGGCAATTCCCCAATGGGCAAACGCCCACGGTCTTCTGCGGGGCTATACCCACGCCCTAAACGCACTTCAAATTCCATTTCGATATGTGCATGAGGCGAATCTACAGTGAACAGATACAAATCGGTATTTTCGATTTGTACTTCTGGCGGGCATAAAATATCTGCCGCTGTCACAGTACCTTCACCACGATGTTGCAATTTGAGGCGTGCTTGTTCGCCATCTAACAATTTGAGGCGCAATTGTTTGACTTGCAAAATGAGCTGGGTCATGTCCTCACGCACATCGGGGATGGCAGAAAATTCATGATGCACATCCGAGACACGGATACTGGTTACAGCCGCCCCCGATAGAGACGACAGCAACACACGCCGCAGGGCATTCCCTAATGTCAAGCCGAAACCACTCTCGAGCGGACCAAAAACGAAGCGTCCATAATTGCGCGTAATGGCATCTGTTTCGACTTTGTGCGGTAAAACCATATTATTTGTGACCAACTGACTACCCTCTTGGCTTTTTGCCTACTAAGCGACCCAACGATTAAACACGACGTTTCTTAGGAGCGCGAACACCATTATGTGGGATGGGGGTCACATCGGTGATAGAACGCACTTTTAAGCCACTGCCTTGCACAGCACGAATCGCCGCTTCACGTCCCGGACCCGGACCTTTTACAAAAACATCCACTTCTTTCATGCCATGTGTTTGTGCCACTTCAGAAGCAGTTTGTGCCGCCATACGTGCGGCATAGGGGGTGCTTTTACGGCTACCCTTAAAGCCACTTGTCCCTGCACTAGACCAAGAAACAACATTGCCCGATTGGTCTGTAAGAGAAACAATGGTGTTATTGAAGGTGGCGTAAATATGCGCCTGCCCATACGGAATATTCTTTAAGACTTTTTTGGCGGCACGACGCGCCGACCCTTGAGTAGCTTTTGCCTTTGCCATAAGGACTCCTTTACATTTTGGCTATACAGTTAAGAACGCCTGCGTCACAAATTTGGGCGCAAGGCGCTCTCTTGAGATGATCGTTTTATGATAAAACCATTCATCATGCCAAACCGAGTTCCCCCAGTCGGGCATGACCCTATCCACCCAAAGGTTATTTCTTGGTTGCGCCGCGACGACGACCACGACCTGGGACGGTTTTCTTCACACCGCGTTTGGTGCGTGCATTGGTGCGTGTCCGTTGACCACGAACAGGCAAGTTACGGCGATGACGCATCCCACGATACGACCCAATTTCTTGAAGGCGTTTAATATTCAATTGCACCTGACGGCGCAAATCGCCTTCGGTGGTCAATTTGCCGATTTCTTCGCGCAATGCTTGCACTTGGGCTTCGGTCAAATCTTGCACACGGACATTGGGGTCAATTCCAACCGCTTCCAAAATTTTGTTGCTGGTTGGGCGACCAATACCATAGATATATGTCAAACCGATTTCTACACGTTTATTACGCGGCAGGTCTACACCTTCAATACGAGCCATGCTTATTATCTCCTAGAAAAATGACCTGCGAATTATCCCTGACGTTGTTTGTGCTTGGGATTTGAACAAATAATCATCACGCGCCCGTTGCGTTTAATGACGCGACATTTGGGGCAACGCACTTTAATAGATGTTGAGACTTTCATCAGATTTTATTCCTGTGATTATCAAACATAAGGACAAAAACAATAGCATAAATTGGGCAAAAATTCAACGCCCAAACCGATATAACCAATCATACCATTATGGCAGGGTCAAAATAATGGGGTCGCCATCCGTAACCGCAATGGTATGCTCAAAATGAGCGCACAACGAGCCATCGGCGGTGACAACTGTCCAACCATCTGCCAATTCTTTTAGTTTTTCGCGCCCAGCAATCACCATCGGCTCAATCGCATACGTCATGCCAACCGCCAACGGTGGATTATAGGCTTGGAGGCGTTGCACCTTTTTAGGGTTGCTATGCCACCAATTGGGGACT
>CALDGT010001180.1 GCA_937942935.1 uncultured Chloroflexota bacterium
TACCAGATATTTCACCACCATTTCATCTTGTTTATCAAACTTAAATTCCACTGTGGTGAGTGGTGGCGCGGCAAATGCCGCCAATTCTGAATTATCGAAGCCGACAATCGAAATATCTTCTGGCACGCGGATATGCTGTTCGCGCAGGGCATGTAATGCCCCAAGCGCCATTTTATCTGTCCCGATGACGATGGCGCTAAAATTTTCGCCATAAGACAACAACCACCGCGCCCCATCATAACCACTCTGCATACTATAATCGCCCTCAACCGTTGGACCGGGGGTTAATCCATGCCGTTTGAGTGTCTCTACAAAGCCATAATGACGCCAATGCCCGTTATGATAATGACGGGGTGGGCTAATTTCGGCAATTTGATGATGCCCAAGCTCAATTAAATGTTCCACCGCCAATTCTGTAGCATATACCTGATTAAACCCCACCCATGCTAATTTTGAATTTGGGACATAATCTCGGCGCACAAAGGGGATATTATGGCTCATTTTAATCAATTCTTTGTCTGTAATTTCCATATTTGGCGCATATAACACCACACCATCCACCAAACGCGAGGCGGCACTTTCAAAGGCTTTTGGCAAATCGCTGATGGTCGTATCTGATACCAGCAGGCTATAACCCAATTCGCGTGCGACGCGCATCATCGCTTTGGTCGTTTTTGCCAATGTCCCCGCATAATCCACATCCACAATCATCGCTTCTAATGTAAAAGATCGGTTGGTCGTCAACATTTGTGCGGCTTTGTTGGGCTGATAATTCAATTCTTCCATCACGCGCAAAATGCGCTGTCTGGTCTTATCAGATACCCCAGAACTGTCGTTTATCACCCGCGAAACCGTCTGATACGATACATCACACGCCTTTGCTACATCCCGAATCGTAACTCGTCTAAGTTTATTTTCCATAATAAAAGATACCTTCATTTGCGTGACCATTCACGTAACAATCACCATTATAACACACCTCTTATTTTTTAATCAATAAAAATGAGCCAATTTTGACCAATTTTGATGAACTTGCTACCAATTAGTTGCATTTTTTTTAGACAGGTTTTATAATACGCAGAATGTGACCGTTCACTTTTTTGTAACTTAAAACGTGACCGTTCACTAAAAAAGACACATTTTTTTAGTTTGAGAGGAATCGCTATGAAATATTTTTTCCGCACAAGTATTATGGCACTTTCTTTGCTCATGCTATTTTTGCTCTCGGTTATCCCCGCAATCGGGCAAGATAGCATTACCTTACGGGTGACATGGTGGGGGTCGCAAGACCGTCATGACCGTACTATCGCTGTAATAGAGATGTACGAAGCCGCAAACCCCAATGTCAACATCGAATATGAATTTTCTGGTTTTAATGATTATTGGACACGGGTCAGCACCCAAGCGGCGGGCAATGAACTGGCTTGTGTGATGCAACAAGATTATCGTTATTTGGCAGAATGGCAATCACGCGGGTTAAATGTCGCATTAGACCCCTTCATCGAATCGGGCTTAATTGACCTTACCAACATTCCAGAAGCCAACTTAGCCAGTGGTCGGGTAGGGGAAGAATTATATGGCATGAACTTGGGCGATAATTCTCAGACTATCATTATTGATGTCGCCGCTTTTGAAGCCGCAGGCATCGAATTACCCGCATGGGATTGGACATGGGAAGATTTTGAAGCCATCGCCATGCAATTACACGAAACATCGGGCATTTGGGCAATTGGTCCAACCCTCCCAGAAATTGCATTGTGGTCGGCGTTGTATTTGGGGTATGGTGAAGGTATTTATAACGAAGACGGCACAGGCTTGGGTTATGAAGATGACCAACCCCTGATTGATTATTTCAATATGATTATCCGTTTGCAACAAGCGGGCGCCATTCCAACCCAAGAAGAATCGGTAGAATTTATTGATGCTGGTCCAGAAGGCGCGGCAATTGTGAATGGGCGTGCGGCGATGGATTATCGTTGGAGCAACCAAGTGGTAGCTGTTACCTCTGTGGCTGGTGAAGGTCGTGAATTCCGTTTGTGGCCCCTCCCACGCCCCGTTGGTGGACAATCCCAAAATTTCCTCAAGCCTTCTATGTTCTTCTCGATTACCTCGCAATGTGAATATCCAGAAGAAGCCGCCAAATTCATTAATTATTTTGTGAACGACATCCCCGCCAATGAAGTGTTATTCGCAGAACGTGGCGTGCCTGTCTCGACAGTTGTCCGTGACCACCTGACCGCCATGTTAGAAGGCGTGCAAGCCGAAATGTTCAGCTTTGTGGCGACAGTTGCCGAAGATGCCAGCCCAATCCAACCCCCAGACCCACCCGGTGCCGCCGATTTGCGCGACAACGTATACAACCCATTGTTCGTTGAACCTGTGTTGTATGGTGTGATTACGGTTGAAGAAGGCGTGGCAATCTTGCGCGAAGAAGCAAACCGTATTCTCTCTGAAAATAAGAGCGAATAATAATCAAAGCACCCCTATCCACAGCGTGGGGAGGGGTGCAATAAAAAAATTGTAGGGTGGGACTAGCGAAGCGTATGTCCCACCACAGGCGAAAAGCAATAAGCAACCCCTATCCCCCCGTCCCC
>CALDGT010001181.1 GCA_937942935.1 uncultured Chloroflexota bacterium
GCTATCATTCGATGCCGTCCCATCCACCCCAAGCCCAACTTTCACCCCGCTATCGCGCATTTTGCGAATCGGCGCGATGCCCGATGCCAAACGGCAATTCGAGCAGGGACAATGCGCTACACCTGTGCCTGTGCGGGCAAATAACGCGATTTCGGTATCATCCAACTGAACACAATGCGCGTGCCACACATCATCCCCCACCCAACCAATATCTTGGACATAATCGCCCGGTCGCATCCCAAAATGCGCGAGGCTGTATTCGATATCGCTGATATTTTCTGCCAAATGGGTATGCAAGCGCACGCCATAACTCCGCGCCAATTTCGCCGATTCTCGCATCAAATTTTGCGACACATTGAACGGCGCACATGGCGCAATCGCAATTTGCAACATGCTATACCGATTCGGATTGTGATATTGCTCCACCACACGGCGCATATCGCGCAAAACGGCTTCTTCATCTAATTCGACAATCGCATCAGGTGGCAATCCGCCCAGACTTTCGCCGACTGTCATCGCTCCCCGTGTGGGATGAAAGCGCAAACCGAGTTCATCCGCCGCTTGGATGCTATCCTCAAGCCGAATCCCGTTGGGATACAGATACAAATGGTCGCTAGACGTGGTGCAACCTGATAAAATGAGTTCAGTCATCGCCAATTTGGACGACGCATGAATCATCTCTCCGCGCAAATTCAGCCACAACGGATACAAACTGGTCAGCCAACCGAATAATTCATTTTGTTGGGCAATCACCCGCGTCAAACTCTGGAACATGTGGTGATGTGTATTCACCAAACCCGGTATCACGATATGATTGGGCAAGCGAATCACCTCATCGGCGGTTTGGGATGGCATATCATCCAGCGTGCCAACGGCGATAATCACCCCGTCACGGACGAAAATCGCCCCGTTGGGGATTTCTGCGCGGTGGTCATTCATCGTGACCAACAATTGTATATCTCGGATGAGGAGCGTGGGCATGGTTTTGTGCCTTTCATCATAAAATAGGCGGATTAAAGGGTTATTTTATAAGGCAAAAGGCACTTTTTTAAGCGTGGTTATTCATCCTTCAAAATCCCGCACACAGCGGAAACCAAAATTATTAAAACTATTACTTGGTGAGTTTCTAAGGCGGTTAGCAGAGCGTACAAAGGGCATAATATATCTAAAACAATCAAGGCAAAATCTGACATTCTTAGTAAACTATCAAAAAAACAGGAGTGTGTCAGCATGACAAAACGCGCTGGTAGTGGCGGATTTTCTCAATGACCGCGTATTGCCATTTTTCGAGTAACAAGAGGTGCGCTTGCTTCGTATTTTGACAAATAGACATCAGAAACCCTTCACAGACTTTTCGTGAGGCACAACAATTGGACATCTATTACTCATCAATTTTTTCTACTAATCCCATTAACCTTGCAATTCTCTCTATGCCTGATTCATAGTGTTCTGCGTATAATTTTATTGCCTGTTGGTCTTTAATTTTCTCTAGGTTTGCTGGTAATTTAGGAAAATCTAAACCATCTTTTAATATGGGTATGATTAATTTACCTAAACTTAACGCATGTTCAGTTTCTCGTTTAACCCATTCGGACTCAAAAGTCTCTGCGCCAATCAATAAGATGAAATAGTCTCTTATCTCAATTTCTCTTAACAATTTCTCTGCGAATGGACCCGCACCTAAATCATCTAAATCATCGATATCTCTAAAAATATCTGCACCTAATTCAGAAAGTCGATTATATATTATTAATGAAGCATCTGCTGTTTCTTTTCTACGATAACTGATAAAAGCTGTTGGGCTTTTGGTGATTATAGGCTGTTTTTTTGGTAGTTTGTCGATTGATTTTAATCCTATTTTATTTTTTTCTTCTCTTTGTGTATCAATTACATTACGATTTCCCTTATTTTTTAGGATGAAGGACGTGATGCTCAATATGATAAGCCCAATAATTCCTAAGGCTATAAAAATTAATTGCTCTGTTTTATCTGGAGATAAACCAGTTATATTAGACTTACTAATAATGGATTCATCTCTTTGTACTTGTTTATATTCCTCA
>CALDGT010001182.1 GCA_937942935.1 uncultured Chloroflexota bacterium
AGGTTATGGTTTCATCAAGCACGACAATCGCAAAGATGTCTTTCTGCATTTTTCTGCCATCAATAGCTCTGGCTATAAATCCCTCGAAGAAGGTGAACGTGTCGAATTTGAAATCTCCCAAGGCGCCAAGGGCGAACAAGCCGCCAACGTCGTGAAATTGGGTCGCCGTTAAGCCAACCCCTACCCCATTGAACTAATCAAAAACAGGATACCAAATCGGTGTCCTGTTTTTTTGTTTATAGACACCGCAACGGTGGTCATCGCCCATTTTTCGCCAAACGGGGAATTTTGCCCTATCATCAGGCAGAATCGTAGGGTGGCACTAGCGTAGCGTATGTGCCACCGCATATCAGGCGTTCCATTTTTTCATCGCGGTGGGACATACGGGCGTTCCGCCCTAATCCCACCCTACAAGCCGATTTGATTTGTAGGGAAGGATTAGACCGTAAGGGCGTATATCCTTCCGCGTTTATGAAAAATCGGGGTATATTATCCTTCTGCATCCATACTACACCCCCTTCGCCCGCCCCAACACCGCATCCGCATCCACCACGCCCCAATGATACCCCATATCGGCGCTCATCTGACGGGCGGTATCTGCCTCATTCACCGCCTTATCCACATCCCCACCTGCCAGATGCGCCCACGCCAACGCAATGCGAATATCCGCCTCATAAATTTTATATTCCCCGCGATGCGCCGTCTCAAACGCTTCGTTCAGGTCGTTGAATGCCGATTTTGCATCTTTTCGGTGTTTGGCATAAAACCGACCCCGCCCCAGCAACGCCTCAATCCGCACATCCACCTTATCAATTTTACGGGCAGTGGTAATCGCCTCATCATAATGCTTTTGGGCGGTGTCTAATTGCCCCGCATGGGCATCCAAATCGCCTAAGACGCGGTAGCTACGGCTTGCATCATCTAGCCAATTATTTCGCCTGCATATTTCCAAATTGGCATCGGTGATGGTGCGGGCGGTGGCAGAATCACCCATGCGGTGCAGGCAATCGGCGTGCCAAATACCGGGTAAGCTATACAAATATTTTTTATTCGGTTCAATCGCCTGCTGAATGGCTTCGGCGCGACTGAACAGCGCCAGCGCCCCCTCATCCCCCGCCGTGATACCGCGCAAATGGGCAATCCACGCTTGATATGCGAGCGAATTCCGTTCCATCTCTTGGCGGGCACGCCCCGCGTCCATCTGCATCGCCCA
>CALDGT010001183.1 GCA_937942935.1 uncultured Chloroflexota bacterium
ATGAGTTTTTCAAACCGAAAAATTTGCGCCTGATACACCTATAAATAAAAATAAAAGCCTTTATCAGACAACTGTATGCCATCATGGAATGTAGACACACCACCCAACACATCGTATAAGCGCCAAACACCATCGCGTAAAAAATCCCAGCCATAAAGTTTGACGATACCTTGTGACCAGACGGGTGTCATATTGACAATGACCACACGAAAATCATCATCTAATGTCCAGCCATACGCCAGTAGCCCATGATTGGTGGTATTGCCTTTATAGGGTGACGCGACATCAAATAAACGCCAATTGCCAAAATGATACACTGCCGAGCGTGTTTCGCGGAGCAATTTACGATAAAACCCTTCTAGGGCATAATGTGGGGCTTCTTCTGGACGCCTACGAATTTGAACAGGCATCTTGACTCTGCGGGCGGTCAGTTGTCCTTCATGAAGCAAGACTGCACCGGGTAATGTCGAGATGAGTGTGGCGGCGGGTCTGCCTTTATTGATGCCCACCGTAGAGGCGGCGCGTTGCTCATCATGATTTTCGATGAAGCGTACCTGACGTGCCTGAAAATCGAAAGAAGCGCGGAGATGTTCTCTAATTTTGGGGATGTCGCCTTCTAAAATGCGGTCATAGAGGCGTTTGTCGTAGGTGAAATCGAATCCTTGTTGGAGCAGGGCATATTCCATATCCCAATAAACTTCGGCGATGAAGATAAAATCGGGGAATTCGCGTTTGACGGCGGGGATAATATCTTCCCAAAATTCGGTATTGGGTGCGGTTTCTGGTAGATGTACACCCCATGTATGCGAAAAGATGCTGTTGGTCATGAGCATTGCCATATCACAACGGACACCATCGCATTGGGTTGCAATATCGAATAACACTTCTGCCGCCGCTTGCCGATATGACATCGAAAACGCATTGACTTGTGCGGTATCTATCCAACCCGGAAAATTGGGGTCTCGCCCATGCCCGATGATGAGTTGTTGCCCTGCCTCATTTTCGGTGACAAAAAATCGGTCTGAATATTTTTTGAGGTCATCTTTTGTGCCACGCACCATATAATGCGGTTTTTGGCGTACCCAATGATGGTCTGTGGCGACATGATTGGGGATATAATCTAAAATTAACTTGATATTGCGCTGATGTGACCGCCAGCGTAAATTGGCTAGAGCATCACGTCCACCCAAGCGTTCATCTATTTCATAATCGCCAACAGCATACGCCGACCCCACCACATCGCTCGGTGT
>CALDGT010001184.1 GCA_937942935.1 uncultured Chloroflexota bacterium
CACCAAGGCATATTGATTAATTGATGGTTATTATATGCGAAACTTTTTTTTTTTTTTTTCTTTTGCACCCCATTAATTTTTTATACAATAGAAAATAGATGACTTAACTGAAGAAATGAGATATTCATGCGTATTGTGGTAGATGCAGTTGGAACAGATAATCGTCCCATTCCAGATGTTGAAGGCGCTGTTTTAGCCGCCAAAGAATGGAAAAAAACCATCATCTTAGTTGGACCAGAAACCCAAATTAAACGTGAACTTGCCAAGTATAATACTCAAAATGTACCAATAGAGATTGTCAATGCCGATACAGTTATCGAAATGAATGCCAAGCCCGCCGATGCTGTACGTGACAGCCAAAATTCATCTATTCATATTGGGTTAAATTTGGTCAAGAACGGTCAGGCAGATGCGTTTGTATCTATGGGTAATACAGGGGCAATCCATGCCATTGCTATGCTATCTACCCTAAAGCGTATTCAAGGTGTAAAACGTCCCGCTTTAAGTATCATCTACCCCATTTATGGCAAACCTGTCATTGTGCTAGATATTGGTGCAAATACAGATTCTAAGCCCGAATGGTTGGCACAATTCGCCATTATGGGGAGTGCATATGCACAAAACGCATTAGGCGTAAATAAGCCCAAAATCGCGCTAATGTCGAATGGTGAAGAAGAGACAAAAGGCACCCCCTTACTTCAAGAGGCAAATGCCATTTTACGAGAATTGCCCCTCAATTACATTGGTTATATCGAACCGCCCGATATGCACCATAATGTCGCCGATGTGGTCGTGGTAGATGGCTTCATCGGCAATATCATGCTCAAAACCTTCGAGGCAACAACTCGTTATATGGTCAATATCATTAGAGACCAACTCAAATCTACTTGGCGTTCAAAAATTGGTGCGGCACTCTCTCGCCCCGCATTTAACCGTATTCGTAAACTCATTGACCCATCTGAAATCGGTGGAGCGCCACTGTTGGGCGTGAATGGTGTTGTCATTATTGGACACGGTAGTTCAGATGCAAAAGCAGTCAAAAATGCCATTTATCAAGCACAACAAGCTGTTTTGGGCAATGTGATACAAACTATCAAAGCCGATATTGCCAATATGCCCATAGGGAGCAACACAGATGGAGTATCATAGAAATCATTTTCCGCGTACCGTTATTACCGGATTAGGTGCAACAACGGCATTAGGAAATGTCCTGTCATTATGGGACAATCTTAAGAATGGAAAATCGGGTATTCGGCGAATTGAGACCATCGAAGTCTCGCATGTACCTGTAAAAATCGCTGGCGAAGTACGTGGATTCGATTCATCTGCCCATATAGACCGCAAAGAAGCCCGTCGAATGGGACGCGCCTCACAATTTGCGGTGATGTCGGCAATCGCCGCCGTAGAAGATTCGGGTTTATCGCCCGATTATATCCGCGAAAACGGCGAGCGCGTTGGTGTTGTTATCGGCACATCGCTCGGCTCGCATGAAATGTCAGAGCAAGCCACCACCAAATACAAAACATCTGGTTATCGCAAACCAAACCCATTATCACTCATCAACTCATTACCAAATATGCCATCACATTATGTGAGTCATTATTTTGGTACACTTGGCGCACTAAAAACCCCTTCGACTGCGTGTGCATCTGGGACACAATCTATTGGTGAAGGCGCAGAACTTATTCGTTATGGCAAAGCCGATATTGTCATCTGTGGCGGTGTTGAGGCAATTCTACAAGATTACACCATTGCAGGATTTGAGGCAATGAACGCCCTTGCGACTGGTTTTGAAGATAATCCAGACAAAGCCAGTCGTCCATTCGATATTACCCGCAGTGGATTTGTATTCAGCGAAGGCTGTGGTATTGTGATATTAGAGAGTTTTGAACATGCCCACAAAAGAGGTGCTAACATCTATGGCGAAGTTTTAGGTCATGCCTCATCATCCGATGCCTATCATGTCGCCGCCCTAGACCCCGAAGGCTTGGGCGCATGGCGCTCGATGAAATGGGCAGTAGAAGATGCCAAAATACCCACAAGTTCTATCAACTATATTAACGCACATGGCACATCTACCCCTGCAAATGACCTCATGGAAACCATCGCCATCAAGCGATTATTGGGTGAATGGGCTTATCATGTCCCCGTGAGTTCATCAAAAAGTATGTTAGGACATGCCCTCGCCGCTTCTGGCGCAATAGAAGTCATCGCCTGTGCAAAAATGCTCCAAGAACAGGTTGTTCATCCAACTATTAACCTCGAAAATCCAGACCCAGAATGCGATCTCGATTATGTTCCCCATACTGCCCGCGAGGTCAAAAATATGAATGTTATCCTCTCGAATAGTTTTGGCTTAGGCGGTCAAAACGCCACAATCGTACTCGGTAAAATTTAGTCAATAGAAAGAGTAATTCATGACATCTCAACGCATCACCGTTATCGGCGGTGGTTTGGCAGGTACAGAAGCCGCATGGCAACTAGCAGAACGTGGCTTTGATGTAGATTTATACGAAATGCGTCCACACAAAACCACAGGCGCTCATGTAACCGATAAACTCGCAGAACTCGTTTGTAGCAATTCGCTCGGCTCAAAACTCAAAGACCGCGCCACAGGCTTATTACAACATGAACTGCAATTACTCAAATCGCTCCTCATTCGCTGTGCCGAAGCCTCATCTGTACCCGCAGGCGGCGCATTGGCTGTAGACCGTGAGGTATTTGCTCAATTGGTGAGTGATAATATCACCAATCATCCGCATATCAGGGTAATTCGCCAAGAAATGCCGATTATCCCCGATACACCGACCATTATCGCATCGGGACCGCTCACATCTCCTGCTTTAGCAGAGCAAATCGCAAAATTATCGGGGCAAGATTACCTCTATTTTTATGATGCCATATCGCCAATTGTGACTCTTGAATCTATAGATATGACCATTGCCTTCAAAGCCAGCCGATATGAGCGTGGAGACGAAGATGAAGGTGATTATATCAATTGTCCGATGGATAAAGATGAATATATCACTTTTGTGACCGCACTTCGCAATGCTCAAACCGCCGAATTACGCGATTTTGAACGCGAAGACCCTAATTTCTTCGAGGGATGCCTGCCGATTGAGCAACTCGCCTCACGCGGTGAAGACACCCTCGCATTTGGTCCCATGCGTCCCGTTGGATTAAAAGACCCTCGCACAGGCAAACGTCCTCATGCTGTTGTCCAACTTCGCAGAGACAACCTCACAGGCAGTCTGTATAATATTGTCGGATTCCAGACCAATATCAAATGGGGAGACCAAGAAACTGTTTTGCGCCTTATCCCCGGTCTCCAAAATGCAGAATTTATCCGTATGGGGCAAATGCACCGCAATACATTCATCAATTCCCCAACCTTGCTCAACACAACAATGCAATTCCGCACCCGCAAAGATTTATATTTTGGTGGGCAAATTACAGGTGTTGAGGGATACGTTGGCAATATCGCAACTGGATTGCTCGCCGCGATTAACCTAGCACGGAGTTTACGCGGTGAATCTGAATTTATCCCTCCACAAACAACCATGCTCGGCGCACTCGCTCACTATATCTCTCATGCAGAACCAAAACATTTTCAACCGATGAAAGCCAATTTTGGAATTCTACCAGAATTGCCTAATCGAATTAAAAGCAAAGTAGAGCGTTACACAGCTTATGCAGACCGCGCCCTAGCAGATATGGAAATTGCAATTAAAGATGGTCTAACTCTTTAATTGCCACAACCCTCGTTAAACGTTAAAATAGGCACAAGAATAATAAATTTTGTGCCTATAATTACACGAGGACTTTAGAAAAATGTTAACACCCTCTCCACGGTTAAAAAACCTACCACCTTATTTTTTCTCGGTGATTGGCGACAGAATTCGTCAAATGCAAGCCGATAAAATCAAGGTATATCGTTTGGATATTGGTAATCCAGATATGCCACCGCCTTCTGCCGTCATTGAATCATTGGCGACATCGGCTTCTAATCCTAGAAATCATGGGTATAACAGCTATCGTGGGACACCTGCATTTCGCCGTGCGCTGGCAAAACATTATCAACGCCGATTTGGAGTCACATTAGACCCCGATACCGAAATTTTGCCCCTGTTAGGCAGTAAAGAAGGCATTGTGAACATCACCCTAGCCCACTTATCAAAAGGCGATGTTGCCCTTGTGCCTGATATCGGCTATCCTGCCTATGCTATGGGAACACGCCTCGCAGAAGCCGAAGTCTATTGGGTAAAATTAGATCCTGAGCGTGGATACCGTCCCAATTTAGCCGATATTCCACAAGACATCCTCAAACGTGCCAAAGTCTTATGGATTAATTACCCAAATAATCCTACTGGAGCAATGATTACACTTGATGACTATGATGAGATTGCTAACTTCTGTGTAGAACATGAAATTCTCCTCATATCCGATAATCCC
>CALDGT010001185.1 GCA_937942935.1 uncultured Chloroflexota bacterium
AAAATGAATCATCTTCGATGGCAATCGTCGCATTAATCAAATCTTTGGGGAATTGGTCTATTGTGACTGTCGTCCTGCGCCCTTCGTTGAACACCTCAAATAAGGGTTGTCCGTTACGGTCATAAATAAAGGTGCTTTGAAATTGACGATATGTATCTATTTTGGCGAGGCGTTCATTTAACAAATCCCCTACCCGCGCATACGCCAATGCTCCTGCTACCACCGTTAGCAAAGTCAAACCACCACAGAATGTGAGAAATAACCCTAAAAACACCGCCCAACATCCCACACGCGGGGCGCGTCTGCGCGATTCACGCGATGGTAATCGGCTATCTTGAGGGATAACCCGTCCCGATGGCGGTGGTGGCGGGATTATGGGTTGCTGTTGCGGGGGCATAAACCGTTTATCATTAGGATTTTGAATCGGTGGCGATACCGTCTGATGTGGTTGCGTCATCTGAGACGATACGCGCGGATTTGGCATCGTATTCTGTGGGCTTTGAACTGTCTTTGACTGGATGGTTTGTCCACCAAAATCGGGATTAGGGTCTAATCCGCCTGTACCGGGTAATGTTGGTGCAGAGGCTTTATTGGGCATGGTCACAAACATATTACCCACATTTTTGACCGAATCTACCCCTTCGGTTGTCTCCTCATGCGGTAATTTGAACGGCACATCTTCATCACTGTGTGGTGGTGTAACAGGGGGGCGCGGAACAGTATTGGCAAATTCTTGGTCATCATCTGCTTTATCTGTCTTTTGATACAAAACAGATTCGTCTTCTGGCAATCCGCGTGAGAGTGGCAGGTCGCTGGCATGAAGGCGTGCGATTTCATCCGCATCCATATCACCAGAGACGCGCGGCTTTGGGGCGGTCATATCGCTGGTGACGACGGGAACATCTTCGGTATCGGCTTTATGAATGTTTTGCTCATAACCCGGTTCAATGGGTAAATTGAATGGCAGGTCATCATCATGATTTTTGGGGTTATCTGGCATGGTTTATCATTCCTGTGGTGAATAGCAGGCATTTTCTCTTTAGTTTACCCCAAAAATACAATTCTGCTGATAGGCGGGTGGGATACGGTTGGTCTACGGAAGGAATTATTCAATACTCAGTAAGGGCTTGCCATGGCAAGCCCCTACTGTCAAGGGTAATGATATTTATTCATCATCCCCAAATTCTTCGTTAAATTCGGGTTCATCGTCATCACCCTTACTACCTTTTCCAACCGATTTTTGAACGAGTGTTGGGGCGGCGGCAATTGGTGTGCCTGCGGCGGGCAATCCAAAGTGAGCGCGAATTCGGCTTTCGATGTCATCTGACATAGCCACATTTTCTAGCAAGAAAATTTTGGCATTTTCACGCCCTTGCCCGAGCATGACATCCCCATAACGGAAAAACGCACCCCGTTTTTCGATGATGCCCAAATCGGTGCCTAAATCTACCAATTCACCGACCTTGCTAATGCCACCCGTCTCAAAAAACATGATGTCAAATTCGGCTTCTTTGAAGGGCGCGGCGACTTTATTTTTGGTCACACGCACACGGGTACGGTTGCCGATGGTATCTTCGCCTTTTTTGATAGATTGCAAACGGCGAATATCGAGGCGCACACTGGCATAAAATTTGAGCGCCCGCCCACCGGATGTTGTTTCAGGGGAACCAAACATGATCCCTACTTTTTCGCGTAGTTGATTGGTAAAAAGCACCGTTGTATTGGTATTTTTAATCACACCTGCCAATTTGCGTAAGGCTTGGCTCATCAAACGGGCTTGCAAACCGACATGGCTATCACCCATTTCGCCTTCGATTTCCGCGCGAGGGACAAGTGCCGCCACACTATCTACGACCACCACATCCAATGCGCCAGACCGCACTAAAGATTCGGTGATTTCGAGGGCTTGTTCGCCTGTATCGGGTTGAGAGACATATAAAGTATCCAAATTCACGCCAATGCGCTCTGCATATACAGGGTCAAGGGCATGTTCCATATCTACAAATGCACATAAACCACCCCGTTTTTGCGCTTGTGCCACAATAGACAGACAAAGGGTTGTTTTACCACTCGATTCTGGTCCGTAAATTTCGGTGATACGCCCGCGTGGGACACCACCCACCCCAAGCGCAATATCTACCGTGACAGAACCTGTTGGGACAGTCTCGACAATCATGTGGCGGGCATCGCCAAGTCGCATGATTGTGCCATCACCAAAACGTTTGGTAATATCCGCTAAAGCAGAATCGAGGGCTTTATTTTTGGCTTCAGAAACTTGTGGTTGGCTATTATCCCCACCCCCACTAAACAAGTCATTATCGGATTTTTGATTTTTCTTTTGTCGTGCCATTGTGGTTTCTCTCTTATCAGTCTAATGGTATTATGCGATTTTGGATTTCGTGCAAAGTATTTACTATGTTAGCACAAAAGTTCTTGAAATGCAATAGGGCAAAATTATTTTTCGTGAATTTTTGAAGGATTTTGCTATTAGAAAAATAAGCTGTAACAATTGCTTGTTTTTTGCATCTTTATAGGTGTATCGGCAATGTGATTGTGAGCAAAGATATGTTTTCAGCCATTCCAAACAAGGATAGCACCCCTAGTCCGCATGAAGAAATCCTGCTCATGCGACGCGCACAAGCCAATCCAAAAGCCTTTGCCCCCCTCTATGACCATTATTTTGAGCGGGTATATGCGTATTGCGCTCATCGGGTGAATCATCCACAAGAAGCGGAGGATTTATGTAGTCAGGTATTTTTGAACATCCTCAAATCACTCCATACCTATCAGGGTGGGATGGTGGCGGCATGGATATTCACGATTGCCCGTCATGTCGTGGCGCATCATTATCGAAGCGAAAAACCAATTATTTCGTTGGATGGTCTCGATTTTGCCACGCACGATATCGCCCCACTATTAGATGTGGAAGAAGAAAAACGGATTATCCGTGAATTGGTGTCTGCATTACCCACCGAAAAACGCGATTTGCTCCATTTGATGCTCGATAGTGGGTTATCATCCGCCGAAATTGGGGGCATTGTGGGCAAAAGTGCGGGCGCGGTACGTGTAGAGATTCATCGGATTATCCAAATACTCAAAAATCGTTATTTACGCATTACGGGGGAGTCATCTGATGGACGATAACACCCAATCCATCCTCTTAGAAAAATATTTGCTCACTTTGCAAGCCGATTCATCTGCGCCACCACCGCCCAATTTGGACCCAGAATTAGCAAAAATGGCGCAACGACTGGGGGCATATTCACGCATCAAAGCCCGTCAATCCGCCAAAAAACGGGTATGGGAAACGGTTATGACCGAATTTGAAAAATCTTCTCAAAAACCAAATCAAAAGGAGCAATCACGTATGTTAGCAACAAAGACATTACCGAGTCAAAAATCATCATCGTTGATGTGGGTAGCGGTTGCCACACTCATCTTTGGATTAGCCGTTGCTGTAGCAATCGTAGCCAATAGTCGCCCCACCCCGCCGCAATTTGGTCTTGGGGTCAATCAGAATCAAACACTGATACCAAGTGAAGCGCCAGCAACGCAAATACCCACATCTGTCATCGTTGAAACTATCCCCGAAGGATATGTGCCTGTGGTGACTATTTATGTGCCTATTCGATGGGGAGATACCATCCGTGAGGATATGCTGACGATTACCTATTGGGAAGCAAGTCGTGTACCAACAGGAGCGTTTAATCGGATTGAAGATGTGGTTGGGATGATTTCGACTGCCGATATTCCACGCTTTTTACCCCTCACCGATTATATGGTGATTGATGGCACATTGGCTATGACGGGTATCCCTAGTTCGGGTTATATGCCGGGTATCCTGACTGCGACAGCACTTGCGCCAATCGCAACACCAACACCATTCATTGACCCCATTGCATCATTTACATTCACACCAACACCCTTGTTAATTGAAGCAACTCCAACAGTCACTGAATCATTTACATTCACACCAACACCACGCCCATAACATCAACTCAGGCAGGGCGATGATTGCCCTGCCTTTTAGCAATTTACATAAACTATCGGGTTTTGTGCGCCCCTTCGCAAATATTGGCGAATATCGCCTCCTACATAATGCCTCATTTCTTCTGCAATTTCGCCCTCAAAATACCATCGCCCTAATGTGTGTTCAGATGGATGCCATTTTTCAATTTTATAAACTTGTCGCACCAAACCGTTGGATACACAAAAAGCATATTGGGCTTTTTCGCGCCGTTTGCCAATTTTCCAATGCTTGCGAGTCCCATCATATAATTCAGATTGTGACATTCCCCGCCGATATAGCCGATTGATGATAATCAAAATAGCAGGCTCTGTGATGGGAATAACTGGCGCATCATATTGGGCAATAATTTCGTCAATCGTCATTTTTCCGTGTTCGTGTGCATGATGTCCTGCCACCAAATTCGATAAATTGGGCAATCCAAGCAAATCTATCAAAGCACTTTCAACCTCAAAGGCTTCCTTTTCAGTGAGTCCATGCCGATGAATCGTAATATCCACACGATGACTATCGGCGTGAATGGCTCGAATGCGGTCTAATTTGGCGGTCACTATATTTTCGTTTAATGAGTCTTCAACATGACCAAAAACACGATTATTCACACCTTTACCAATATAAAAAATTTCTCCATTGCGTGGGTCTTTGAGGATATAAACATAATATCCCAAATTTTCGCAAACGGCTGGTGAAAATCGCTGATAATTCATAACAATTCTCCATAAATAGCAAGGGCGCAACATTGTGCGCCCTTGTTTATATCACAAAATAATCATCAACCTCACGGGAAGGCAGGACAACGAATATCCTCGCATGGGACACCATCACTATCGGCATCTAACGAGAAGTTCCCCGCAGAGAGACACGCCTTCGCTTGGTCACAACTGGCAAGCTGTTCACATGTAAAACTAAGGCTTGGGCAAACGGCTGGTGCAGTCGTAGCAACAGGGCTAATGGGTGTTGAACCAGCAGGGATAACCACTTGCACCACCACTTCGCCCGTCACAGGGTCAATGGCAAGGCTACCACCACCTGTTGTTGTGGCATTTGAGATGAGCATCACAAAATTACCCAACAAATAACCATCGCTTGGGAATCCGTTACTGCTCAAGACAACCAAGTAACGTCCTGTTTGGCTAATGCGAATGGGTCCCACACGCAACAACCGATTATCAGCCGTCCCGCGCGTGAGTGCCGCGAAATTGGTCGGATTATCAAACGGACTCACAGAGACCTGATGAACGATATTACTGCCTTTTTGTTGAGCCGTTTCGACTAATATAATTTGTCCTTCGACCAAATCGATGCAATAACCAGTCGCATAACGGGCTTCACGGGCATTGAAATAATCATCTACACGCTGACCAACGGTAATCACGGGCAAAATTTGGAATTCACCATTATAAGTGAATAAACATTCACCAGCACCCGCCTCTAAATCCTCGGGGATGAGTTCATCTAGGCGCAGGCGTAATTCGGCAAATTGGCGGTCTGCTAACCCGACTGTTTCTAATGCACCGATGACTGTGCCTTGCCCGACCAAATTCTGTGTACCGGGTTGATTACACACTTCGATATACAAATCAATCGCAAGGCGAACATTAAACATGGCATCATTAAATAACACACGTAATGGTTCTAATCGGTCATAATAGGCGGCAAGTAAGGGTGTTGCGATAGGAATATCGCTCGGTTGGGCGGGATATTCTGGGCATGAAGCACGTCCATTGAGTGAGGCATCTGCCCATAAGGTACGGATGGTATCGAGAGATTGTTGTGCCAAGTCAATCCGCGCCCGCATCAAACGCAATATAGCAATATAATCATTCACACCCGATTGCGAAATCGGCACAGATTCGGCGACAATCCCACCGATGGGTAGTTGGTCAAATGTAACAGCAGTGGTAAAGGCAAGCCATTGAGCAATCACCCAACCGAGTGTCCCGTTATAACTAATTTGTATCCAACCATTGCCTGCACTCCGCCCATAAACAGGGACGATTGTGTTATATGGCACACTGGTCAGTTCTGGATAGGCGGTGCTTGGACCTGCACGCAAACGCAAGCCACTGGTCAAACGGGCGGTGATGGCGCTGGGGGCGGATGTTGTGCCTGCGCGTGGTGATTCAAAACCACCATACGGAATACTCCGCGGGTCTGCAACAGGCAATGAAGTGATATTCCCCTCTAAAATAGTCAGAATAGGGACACCAATCCAACCTTCTTCGCCTAAATAATCAAAGCGAAGCCATTCATTATCTGGGCTACGGGCATTACCATCTACAACAAAGCCCGCAGGCACACTGCCGAGTACATCTGCACCAATAGCGGGGATAATCCGCACATTTGCAAATTCTACCGTAACAACCCCGCGCACAGATGCTTGGGCTTGGGTGGGCGTAGATAAGACCACACCAAATATCATGCACATCATGATGATAGAGAGGGCGAATCTGGGCATACTACGATTCCTCATCTTTATAGTAGGGCGAATTTTTTAAGACATCTGGGTCTAATGGTTTTGTCTGTCTTGAATGAATATCAGTTTGTTTGTGGGGCCAAACAATCGGGGCAGAATCATCTATAGTTGGTTTTGGTGTTGTCTCTGATTTGGCTTTTTGTGCATACCGTTGTTGTACCAATTGAATGGCACGTTGGGCTTGTGGGGTATTAATACGCTTGAGGGCGGCATACGCAGTTTTGCGGACCGTCTCATTTCTATCAAACATCGCCCGCGCGAGGGGTTCTATTGCCCATTGCGCCCGCAATTGCCCCAAAATCGCCGCACCATTTCTGCGGACTTGCCATTCTGGGCTACGTAACGCTCCAAGCAATGCTACTTCAACGGGGGCGCTTTCAAGTTTGAGCAAGGCTTCTGCTAACGCCAACCGAACTGTAATCGGGGTTTTGGGAGAATTAAACCGCATCACCATTGGCTCTACTGCCTCTTTTGCCGATTTATCGCTCAAGACTTGGGCGGCGCGAATGGCTTTTAGGTTATCTGCCCCATTCAGGTCATCTATCAGGCGTTGAATTTCGGGGTCTATCGTGCGAAGCGCCAGCATCTCCATTGTCTCTTGGGGATTTAGGTCTTTGCGCTCTTTTTCTTGTTGCAGAATCGAAAGCGCCGCCAAAATTGTAGACCGTGTTTCGGGGTCGGTCTCGCGGTCTAATGCACTTTCTAAGGCAGAAATTGCAGAGAACGCGCCTAATGCACGCAACGCCGCCGCCGCCCGCTTACGAATGGTCGCATCGGCATTTGTTAGGGCATCGCACAGTCCATCTACATCAGAATTGGCTTGTAATCGCCATATATCGGGTAAAAAGTCGCTCATCTTGGGCAGTCCCTCATTACAACCGCGCACATCACCTCATTTTAACACGACAAGCCGATATATCGCTACTATCTAGCAGGTTTACGTTTTTAGGAATTTTTAGCGTGTCTGAAAAAAAAGCGCCTTCTTCTCTCCGGGGAGGGTAAAATCGAAGCCACAGGCGAGGAAAAAATCTTCTGTAGAGGTAATTGCCATCACTTCTAAAATATTTTCGTCTTGTGCCAATCGGACACACGCATCCACCAATTTACGCCCAATTCCAAGCCCTTGGTGTTGATTTGATACGGCTAAACTGCGAATTTCTGCCAATTTTGGCGAATAAATTTCGAGCGCAACACATCCCACAATTTGCCCATCTACTTCGGCAATGAAAAAATGTTGCATTAACTCGTCTAACTCATCAAAAGTACGTGGTAATAATTTCCCATCCTCAACAAATGGTTTAATAAATTCGATGAGCTTTTCTGTATCGGCAGATGTGCCAGTCCGAATGGTAACGGTAGGTGGGTTAATAGTCATCAAACAATTCCTGCGATTCGCGCAATCACATATGCTAAAAATAAAGATACGCTCAAGACCAACCATGCGGCGGTTCGCCCTGCATTATGCGCCACATCGCGCCCTTTTTCTTCTATGGTCACATTGCCAAGCAAATCCACATAAAAATCGATGTTTTGCTCACCATCAGTCAGACGGGTCATGAAATCATGCCCACTGACAAGTTCCCACTTGTCGCGCCAATCGTCACCTAATTTTTGGCAAATGGCATTATCGAGGGCAATACGCGCTTCTTCTGGAGAAATAATAGGTGGTTCTTGAGACATGAATAAACTCTTTATCAAGATAAGTTCAAAATTTATTGTAACAGAATTTTGATAGAGGCGTAGGGGATTTTTTTGCTACAATAGAGTCATTTATAAATGCACTCATAAGGAAACGAACATGACAACTTGGATGGTGGTTGAAGATGAACCCGGATTATACGACATGGTACTCACCATGTACTCGCTAATGGGTGTGCATGGGGTGGCATTCACCACAGGCGAAGATGCGCTCGATTGGATTGAAGCCGTAGATAAAGGGCAATTTAGTGATGAAATTCCAGAACTCGCCATGCTCGATATTCGCCTGCCGGGTGCAGAAGATGGGATAGCGGTTGGGGTACGGATGCGCCAAAGCCCTATTCTAAAACACACACGCATCGTATTGATGACTGCTTATAAACTCTCTCCAAGAGATGAAACCCATATTAAACAGCAAGTACAAGCCGATATTTTACTCTATAAGCCATTACCAGATTTTGAAACCCTACAACAATTACTCTTTGATATTGCCAAAAGTTAGACATCTATTGCACTGTAGTGGTGATTTTTTTGAGCGCCACTACTTATCATCTCCTCATTTTGCGATAGTTCATCTACCCAAATAGATATTAGATGGTTTGTTGCATTTCATCTGGCACTCATCTATAATTCATTTATGGTTAATGATGAGTGAGCAAATTGTGCATGTTACAATCGGAATATTCAATACAACCCAACCTCATTTCACAATCGGAACGATTTATCCAATCGGCGTTAGATGCCCTTTCTGCCCATATTGCCATCCTTAATAAACATGGTGTCATTATTGGTGTGAATGCCGCATGGCAACATTTTGGAGACGATAATCATCTGGTACATGCGAATTATTGTATCGGCATGAATTATTTAGATGTGTGCGATAAAGCCTCTGGTCGCAATAACCGCGAAGCAGAGATGGTCTCAACGGGTATCCGCGAGGTCATGAATCGACAACGAGACGAATTTAAGATGGAATATCCTTGTCATAGCGCCACACAGAAACGGTGGTTTATTATGACTGTCACCAGATTTAGTTGGGACGGGCAAGACCGTTATATTGTGGCGCATCAAAATGTGACCGAACTGAAGGTGATGCAAGTCGAACTCTCAGAAAATCAGAAGCGTATTCAAGCCATTTTAGATAATGTTGTGAATGGCATCATCACACTCGACTCGCGCGGGTTCATCGAAACAGCCAATACTGCGGCGTGTGCGATTTTTGAATATACAGTAGACCAATTTACATCACAATCTATAGACCATTTAATCAGCAATATCCCCAAAAACAAAACGTCCCGCCAATACCTAGAAGAATTGGTCACACGGGTAGATCATGAACATATTGGCAAACGAAGTGATGGGCGCGAGTTTCCGATGTATCTTGCCCTTAGCAAAGTAATCTTGGGCAATCGGGCGGTGTATATTGCCATTATTCAAGATATAACAGACCGCAAACGCCTAGAGGCAGAAGTTTTAGAAAAAGAAACACTAAGCATCGAATTACAAAAAGAACGTGAATTGCGCGAGCTAAAAAATCGCTTCATCACGATGATGTCGCACGAACTTCGCACCCCCCTTGCCTCGATTATGTTATCGAATGATTTACTCAAATTATATGGGGAACAAGCCCCACCAGAAGAGAAATTGTTATACATCGAGAATATTCGCCAACAAGTCGAATTACTCACCGACCTCATTAAAGATGTGGCGACCATCAGCCGTACTGATGTGCATAACACCACAATGATGCCCGAATTGTTGGATATTGTGGATTACTGCAAGCGGTTGGTGGGCGAATTTAGCCTAACTCATAAGCAAACCCACCAATTGGTATTCGATAGCAAACAAAGCCAAATTATGGTGATGGTAGACATCAAGCTCATGCGCCAAGTATTTAGCAACCTCATCTCGAATGCCTTAAAATATTCTCCAAAAGGGGAAACGGTGAGCATGGTTATTCAAATAGAAGGGCGAAATGTAGCTATTTCTGTAAAAGATAATGGCATTGGCATCCCTAAAGCAGACCAAGCCCGTTTATTTGAACCATTTCATCGTGGGTCAAATGTTGGCACAACACCCGGCACTGGCTTGGGATTAGCGATAGCCAGACAAGCCATTATGCTTCACGATGGCACAATCGAAGTCGAAAGTGACGAAGGCAATGGCACAAGCATCATCGTGCGCCTGCCGATTCATCTTGAAATGGAGAATTAACCGAAAAAGGGCGCAGATGTTGCGCCCTTTTTCGCCCGTACTAGTCGCTAATAATTGTCCCCACACTATGGTCGCCACACACCGCCCGATATAAATCGTCTTCTGCCCAAAAGTTGATGACTAAAATAGGCATTTTATTTTCTTGGCAAAGCGTAAAAGCGGTCATATCCATCACTTCAAATTTATTTTTAAGCACTTCATCATATGTCAAATGGCTATAACGAGTGGCTGTGGGGTCTTTTTTGGGGTCGGCAGAATAAACACCATCTACTTTAGTCGCCTTAATGACAATTTGGGCATTAATTTCCATTGCCCGCAAAGCGGCGGCGGTATCGGTGGTAAAGTATGGATTCCCTGTCCCACCAGAGATGACAACCACCCGTTCTTTTTCTAAATGACGGATTGCCCGTAAGCGGATATAAGGCTCTGCGACAGTATTCATTTGGACGGCAGTTTGAACCCGTGTGGTCACGCCCTCGCGTTGAAGCGCATCTTGTAGGGCTAACCCATTCATGACTGTGCCAATCATGCCCATGTGGTCTGCGGTGGATTGTTCCATACCACGCTTCACCCCCTGCTCCCCGCGCCACAAATTTCCCGCCCCAATCACCACCCCAATTTGCACCCCCAGTTCAAAAATCCGTTTAATTTTGATGGCGATGTCTTGTGCGCGGGTTGGGTCTATCCCAAAACCTTTTTCCCCCGCGAGGGCTTCTCCACTGAGTTTGAGGAGGATACGGTCGTATGCTTTTTGGGTCATGATAAACATCCTTTCTTAAAAATTCGCAAAAAAAACGGACTAGCAAATGCTAATCCGTTGGTGTTATTTGAACATCCATTGTGTGATAACGATGGGGGGGATGTTCGCCAATTCCCCATTTTATTCAGCACTTTCGTCCGAGGTGGCATTTTCGCCGACTGCGAAGCGGGCAAAACGCCCAACTTGAATACTTTCACCCAGTTCTGCGACCACTTCTTGCAACAATTGGGCGATGGTCTTCGATTCATCTTTGATGAAGGCTTGTTCCATCAACACAATATCGCTATAGAATTTGTCCATGCGTCCTTGCACGATTTTTTCCAAAATATCAGCCGGTTTGCTGGCATTTTTGGGGTCTTCTTGCAACATACGAAATTGAATCCCTTTTTCGTGTTCGATGATGTCTTGTGGAACATCTTCACGGCGAACATATTGTGGGGATAAACTAGCGATATGACGCGCCAAATCTTTCGCAAAGGTGCGGAAGGTTGGGGTATTGGCGACAAAATCGGTTTCGCAATTGACTTCAACAATCACAGCCAAGCGCGAATTGAAGTGCATGTAACTTTCGATGACACCTTCATTCATGGCACGCCCAGCGTTCAATTTTTTGGTGGCTTTGGCAATCCCTTTTTCACGGAGCCAATCGGCGGCTTTTGACATATCGCCATTGTGCATTTCAAGTGCTTTTTTGCAATCCAATGGACCAGCGCCACTCATTTCGCGCAAGTCTTTTACCATTTTGGCGGTAATTTCTGCCATGTTTTTAGTCCTCATCCTCAAATAATTTAGAATCGCGTAATTTTGCGAGGGTAGATGCGCCAAAGTATTTTTCGTCGCCTTCTTCCTCATCATCTTCTTCATAATTCTTACGGGCATCGTAGGCGGTCTCATCGTCTTCTACGACATCCTTATCGCGCATATCGCGCCCTTCAATCACCGCATTGGCAAAGGCTTCGATAATGAGCTTGATGGCACGCATGGCATCATCATTACCGGGTAACACATAATCAATTTGGCGTGGGTCGCAATTGGTATCTACCAATGCCATCACAGGGATTCCCAACACATTGGCTTCTTTGACAGCAGTAGATTCACGGCGGGTATCTACCACAATCACCAATTCTGGCAGACGGCGCATTTCACGAATCCCGCCCAAACGCAAATTGAGTTTATCAATTTCGCGGTTCAACATGAGGGCTTCGCGTTTGGTGAGCAATTCAAATTCACCTTTTTCACGGCGAACTTCTAATTTTTTGAGGGTATCAATCCGTTCACGGATGGTGCGCCAATTGGTGAGTGTGCCACCGAGCCAGCGTTGATTGACATAGGGCATCCCGCAACGGACAGCTTCTTGGGCAACCGTTTCTTGGGCTTGGCGTTTTGTCCCAACAAACAAGACATTCCCGCCTTTGGCGACAATATCGCGCACAATGTCATAATAGGCATTGAGGTTTGCAATGGTTTGTTGCAAATCAATGATATGAATCCCATTCCGTTGGGTGAAAATATAGGGTGCCATTTGTGGATTCCACTTTTGGGTGCGGTGTCCAAAATGCACGCCTGTTTCTAACAATTGCTTTAATGTTACTGATGAAGGCATGGTAAATTGTTCTCCTAAATTTTATCGTGTTATCACTAAGCATGTCCGTCATTCCGTTGTGTTCATCCGATTTATCAGACGACACGCACAAGCAGTCGGGGCATGTGAAATTTGCTGATACAAGTCAATTCCTGCATCAAACCGCGCAATAGTGTAACATAGGTGGGCAACTTGCACAAGATAAAACCCCAAAAACGCAAATTTTGTACGGGTGACAAATCTCACACCATTCTGATGACTTTTGTCATATACTGGTTGAAACTTATCCCAAATTCGCATATATTAAAAAAGTAAATTTCATCACACCCACCCATTTTCATCACACCCACTTGAACTTTACAACATTTGATAAGCTATATCAGTTAGGAGATATATCGTAAGCATCCCCACGCCTAAAGGCGGTGGCTCTCAACAGCCCTAATGCTTACCAGTCTTAGCCAGTGATGGCACCGTTATGGGTGAATATATAGGCACTTCGGGGTACTTCAACAGATGGTCGTTCATATTCAGCATCAGGACAATTCTCTAGTTAATTTTTATAGAGAATTAGTTTTCTATTCAGTCTTTGAAATTACCCAGAGGCTTTATCAGCCTCTGGAAGCATAAATTATCGAATAAGTATCTTAATTGATGATAGAGGATTAATTACATATGCAAATTTACACTGATAATTTAGGCATCGATATTTGGTTTATTATGCTTGGCATTCTTGCCATGATTTTAATCATTTTATGGCGCAGAAAACAAAGTCCATCATATCTTTTGTGTTTTGGGTTATTTGGGATATATTTACTCTATACCATAGAAAAAGTATTTTTCCCCATGTATGTAAGTGGGCAATATGTGAATGTCATGAGGCAACAGGCTTCCCTGTTAGATATAAATCTCGCCCCCTTATATTTTGGACCATTCACAACATTATCCAATGCTTTACCCGGATTAATCCTGAATATTCTGTTAACCGTACCTTTCGGTTTTGGGCTAAGTTTTATAGTGTATGTCAAGCCAAAGCATTTCATTTGGTTAGCGCCCGCCGTTGGTTTAGGAATAGAAGCCATTCAACTCATTATCTCTTTACTATTGAAATACCCTTATCGTGTTGTTGATATAAACGACTTTATGATGAACACATTCGGTATTTTGATAGGATATCTTATATTCCGATTATTTTCATGGCTTTATATCGTTGCAACCAGACAATTTGGTATCAAACATAATGGATTATCAGAATATATTCACAAAATTGCCTTAAAAAACACTAACTGAGTAAATAATAGCCCCCCTCAATTCATCACAACACACTTTTCATCCACCGATTCGGGTACGTTGGGCAATCTCGCGTTATAATAGGGGCATGGTTATGATAGCTGTGGAGATGTTTTGTGATGAAACGCCTAATAATGCTTAATTTGATATTACTCACACTGGTGGGGATTTTTCGCCCTACCCCAACCAATGCCCAACCCCTGAATATGCCCCTCGTGATGCTCATTTCTGGCGATATTTGGACATGGAATCCCCAAACCGATTCACTCGTCCAACTCACCACATGGGGTTATAATTTTAAGCCCGTCATGTCCCCCAATGGCGATTGGGTAGCTTATAAATCGTGGGCAACCATCACGGTAGATGCCATCAATAATAATGCGCCCATGAATCCAACAGAACCAGCAGGCAATATTTGGTTATTAGACCCGTTCACAGGTGATGCACTCCGTATTGCTGACCAAGCCGTAGATGCGGTATTTGGGGATGTAAACGGGAACGATAAATTTGTGGCGCGGTCAAATCCAGTTTGGTCACCAGATGGCACAGAAATCGCATGGACAGAATTTATATTGCCAGACTATGCCAGCAATTTGGTTGTGTATAACCTCACCTCACAAACCACTCGGATTGTGATTAACGGATTACCTATCGGTTATGAGCAACAAGGTCCTGTAGATGTGGTATGGGGGTCTTTTGGGATTGTTTACCCCACAACCAATTTCAATTCCAATACCCAAGCCTTTGAAGATACCTATTATGTGTATAGCCCTCAACAAAATGGACAATTCAATAGTTTCACCATCAGCGATGAGTATACCGTTAATCATGGTGAATTTTGGTTCACGGGGACAGAATTTATCAATGGCATGGAAAATGGTATTGCGATTATCACAGGGACAAATTTGCCCATCCTCATCAATCCCCTCACAGGCTCGCGCACCGATTTTATGGGCATGATTGTGGGGTACAGCGCGTGGCAAAGCCTAACACAAGGGAATTATGTCTCGTTTAGCACCTATTTCGTGAATGATGAATATGGTCTAATTTGGACAGCACAAAGTTCAGATGGGCGTTATTTGGGTGATATTGGCACCAGCATTAGCTATTACGACACCTTCTCCAAAATTGCAATATCACCAGATGGGTTGAGCATGGCTTATGTGGCAAGTGATGGCAGTGTGTTAGTATGGCAAAATGGCTCAACGGTGCAATTGCCTGTGGGCAATGTCGAGGCGATAACATGGTCGCCGATGCTATGGACGACTAATTACCCCGTTGGCGGATGAAAATATTTTGGGGCAATATTTATCATATAAGGGCGCAATCATGCGCCCTTATACATTATGACACGCATATTATGATAATCGGCTCAAGATTGCGCCACGACTGAATTGTTTACCACCGAGCCAGAATAAAAAGGCATCTATCAGCCACACAATCAGCCCTAATATTAGGGTCACGATGACATCAAAATATAGCACACCTGCCATTTGCCCGACAAATAACAAGACGAATGGCAAAACGGCGAATGCCCCTGCTTGATAAGCCTCCATGAAGGTACTCACCCGCGAGGATACCCACACAGTGATGCCCAACGAAACCCCTGTCACAGCAGGCACAAGCCATATCAACATGATAATCCATGCCCAATTCGGAAAAATCATACGACCAAATGCGGATAAGCCCACACCATTCACCACAATCCCATATAAAATCGCGCTCACAACCGATATCGCCACGCCTGCGATGAGGGGAGATAACCATTTGGATAGGTATAATTCAAAATCACTCAATGGGGTATGAAGCAACGCCTCTAATGTTTTGCGTTCTTTTTCGCCCGCAAAGCTATCTGCCGCCACCACACTCCCTGTCATGATAGGAATCATCAAAAAGAATGGCGCGAACATATACAAATAGACTAGATACAACAATTTCAGCGCATCGCTGGTCAAACTGGCAAAAAACGCATCATTTTGTGGGGCATTGAGGAGCATTGTCCCCAAATCACCTGTCATATCCATAAATTCAGGCGAATCTTGGGGAACACTCAGAAATAATACGCCCACTAGCAACGGCATGATGAAAGTGAATAAAATTGGTAGGATGAGCATCGGCATCCATACCATTTTTGTCCTGCGAATCACACGCAAATCTTTATTCACAATTGCCCAAATCCCACGCCAATTCAAATTACGCATGATGGTTATCCCCTTTGCTATGCAAGGCAAAATAAATGTCTTCTAATGCCGATTCACCCGCTTCTAAGCCATACACCCGCACACCACGATTGACCAACATCGCCAACACATCGGGGATGGTCTCTTTTTTGTTGATAGAAAAACGCAAAACCGCGCCTTCTGCCGATAATTCCGATACACCCGCCACACCATCCAGAACCGATTTTGCTTCTTCTAATTGATGTCCGCTCACTTCGACATGATATTTCAACGCCATGCCAACTTGTGCGCCCAATTCGCTGGGTGTGCCAATGGCGACCAATTGCCCTTTTTCCAGTACCCCGACCCGATGGCATAGCCGTTGGGCTTCGGTGAGGTTATGTGTGCATAAAAACACCGTTGCACCCTCATCACGACTGATATGCCGAATCAAGTCATGTACACTCCGCGCTGATATGGGGTCTAGGCTACTGGTCGGCTCATCCAAAAATATCAGGCGTGGACGATGCAAAAAGGCTCGCGCAATCGCAAGGCGTTGTTTCATCCCCTTGCTATATCCGCCAACTTTTTCGGTGGCGCGGTCTGCTAAATCGAATTGTGCCAGCATCTCCATAACACGCTTTTTCACATCGGCATGAGGCACACCATATAAATTGGCGAACAGGGTCAAATTATCCACCGCATTCAGGCGTTCATCTAATGCGGGCGTTTCGGTGAGGATACCGGTTTTTTGGCGCAATAATTCGCCTTGTGTGGTGGGATTTAATCCCAAAACGGCAGATTTTCCGTTGGTTGGCTCAAGTACCCCATTCAATAAACGGGTGGTGGTGGTTTTACCCGCACCGTTATGCCCCAAAAATCCGAATACTTCGCCTTCTTGGACACTAAAAGACAGGCTATTCACCGCCTTATTTTATTTGAAGTGTTTACTCAGTCCTTCTGTGATGATTGCATCCATAAAAATTTAATCCTATGGGTTGAATACATATTTTTCAGTATAGGAG
>CALDGT010001186.1 GCA_937942935.1 uncultured Chloroflexota bacterium
TGCTTCTACGGCGAGTGGTGCGCCAAAAATATCCCCAACAAAGCGCGAATATTCTGACCAGTTCATGCCGAATTGGAATTCTTGCACGATACCCGTCACAACACCCATCGCAAAATTGATGAGGAAAAGCTTGCCCCAAAATTTGGTCATCTTTTTATATGTTTCATCGCCTGTGCGTACCCATTGGGTGTGCATGATAGCGACCAAAATAGATAACCCTAATGTGAGGGGGACAAAAAAGAAATGATAAACAGTCGTAACTGCAAATTGAAGACGCGCTAAATCGAGTGCTTCCATAACAATAGTCTCCATAGTAACAATATTAAAAAATTACTATGGTCAGGATAGCATACCTAGCACAAACCTTGTAGTTAAATACAGCATGAAAATGGATGATTTTTGTCACAAATAAATCGGCTCAAGTCCGTCCCATTTGGAGTTCATCTGATGTGCTAATAAAACAACAGTGCGCTCACCTGCATTGCGTAGAATCGTGTCAAAAATCGCATCAGCAGTGATGCTATCCAAATGCGCGAGTGGTTCATCGAGTATCAAAATGGGGCTTTTTCTGATGAGCGCCCGCGCCAATGCAATCCGTTGGCGTTGCCCACCACTGAGTTGACCGCCATCTTCCCCGACAGTTGTATCATATCCCTGTGGCAAGGTGAGGATAAAATCGTGAATTTCTGCCATTTGGCAGGCATGGATGATGTCTTGGTCGGTGGCATCTGGTCGGGCGAGGCGGATATTTTCTTTGATGCTGGTATTAAACAGATACGTGCGTTGTTCCATCACAGCGATACAATTCCGCGCATCGGCTTGGGAATATTGACGGATGTCATGCCCCCCAAGCACAATCTCACCCGCTTCGTATTCATAAAATCGCGCCAATAAATGAACAAGCGTAGATTTCCCTGCCCCACTCGCGCCCAAAATAGCGACCCGCGCACCCGATGGAATATCCAAATTTAATCCCTCATAAATCGGTGGATGGTTTGGGGTGTATTAAAACCCCATTGTTTAATGGGATAAGGCTCCA
>CALDGT010001187.1 GCA_937942935.1 uncultured Chloroflexota bacterium
AATACCAAGTTTGATATTCGGGAAGGCTTGCGACACAATTTGGACATATTTCGCTACTTCCCAAGGCAACGACCCGCCATTGGTATCGCATAGCACCAACCAATCCGCGCCGCCTTCAACAGCCGCCTTGAGCGTATCGAGCGAATATTCAAAATCCAATTTCATCCCATCAAAAAAATGTTCCGCGTCATAAATCACTTCTTTGCCTAGTGATTTTAGATAGCGCAAACTCTCCCGAATCATCCGCAAATTTTCTTCTGGTGTGGTTTGCAAAACCTCTGTGACATGCAACATAGAAGTTTTTCCAACTACCGTCACAACAGGCGTTTGTGCATCTACCAACGCGATGATATTAGGGTCGGTTGCAGGGTCACTTTCTTTACGGCATGTAGACCCAAATGCCGCAATTTTTGCATTTTTGAGGGGTATATCACGCACCGCATCAAAATATGCCGCATCTTTCGGATTCGACCCGGGCCAACCCCCTTCAATATAAGCCACCCCAAAATCATCCAATAATTGGGTAATTCTGAGCTTATCATGCAACGAGAGGGAAATCCCCTCCCGTTGTGTGCCATCGCGTAATGTTGTATCGTAGATTGCAACTGCTTGCATAGGTTACATCTCCACAGGTTCTAGTGTATTCACCCGTTGACCATTTTCTGTCTCATATTTCACGATATCGGGGTCTAAATTAAGCAAAAAGCCCATTTGGTCTACCCCTTGCAACAAACAATATTTCGAGAATGGGTCAACAGGAAATGTCACCTTGCGCCCATCTGGTAATGTCACTTGTTGCGATTCTAAATCCACACTTACTTGTGTGTTGGGGTCTTCTTCTGCGAGGCTGATGAGTTGCTTATGCGTTTCCTCATCTACAATCACAGGCAACAACCCATTTTTGAGCGCATTATTCTTAAAAATATCGGCAAAATAGGTGCTGATAACAGCCTTAAAGCCTGCACCCATCAACGCCCAAGGCGCATGTTCACGGGAACTGCCACATCCAAAATTATGACCACCAATCAACACTTCTGCACCTGCATGTTGCGGTTGATTCAGCACAAAATCAGCTTTCGGAGAGCCATCCGAGTTATAACGCCAATCCGAAAAACATGCCTCACCCAGCCCTGCTTTATCGGTCACTTTCAAATACCGCGCGGGGATAATTTGGTCGGTATCTATATCATTGATGGGCAGTGCCACCACTTTTCCCGAAAATGATTGAAATTTGTCCATGAGATATTTCCTACGCTTTCATCCGTTCAACCATTAAACGTGGGTCAGTAACAACACCATTCACTGCTGTAGCAACTGCGGTCAATGGGCTGGCTAAGAATGTGCGTCCGCCCTTACCTTGCCGTCCCTCAAAATTACGATTGCTGGTGCTGACTGCATATTCACCGGGTTGCAATTGGTCGCCATTCATGGCAATACACATCGAACACCCTGCCTCGCGCCATTCTGCACCTGCCTCACGAAAGATTTCGTGCAATCCTTCTGCTTCGGCTTGGGCTTTCACCCGTTGCGAACCGGGTACGACCATCATCCGCACGCCACTAGCTACTTTTTGACCTTTAATCAGTTTGGCGGCTTCACGCAAATCGGTAATACGCGAATTAGTGCAACTCCCCACAAATACCACATTCACGGGTTGCCCAAGCAATTTTTGACCGGGTTGCAACCCCATATAATTCAGGGCTTTATCCAGTGCAACTTTTGCACTCACATCATTCAAATCAGCAGGATTCGGGACATTATCGGTGATTTTCATCCCCATACCCGGATTTGTGCCATATGTAATCATCGGCACAAGGTCATCTGCATTGAGTACAACTTCAGCATCGAATATTGCACCTTCATCACTAGGCAATTTGCGCCATCCAGCAACAGCGTTATCCCATGCCTTGCCCTTTGGTGCAAATGGGCGACCAGCAATGTAATTGAAGGTCGTTTCATCTGGTGCAACCATGCCTGCACGCGCCCCACCTTCAATAGACATATTGCAAATGGTCATCCGCCCTTCCATGCTCAATCCACGAATGGCAGACCCCATATATTCCAACACATAACCTGTACCCCCACCCACACCAATTTTTGCAATGATAGCGAGAATAATATCTTTGGCGGTGACACCTTCATGCAATTGACCGTCTACACGAACAGCCATCGTTTGCGGGACATTTTGCATCAAGCATTGTGTCGCCAAAACATGACCAACTTCGCTTGTGCCAATCCCAAACGCCAACGCACCAAAAGCGCCATGTGTGCTGGTATGGCTATCACCACACACAATTGTCATACCCGGTTGTGTTAGCCCTTGTTCTGGACCAATCACATGCACAATCCCCTGATTCTCTGTACCAAGAGAATACAATGGCACGCCAAACTCTTGACAATTTTTGGTGAGAAAATCGAGTTGAAAGAGTGCTTGTGCATCCAATACGGGAATAACCCCTTGTGCATTGCGGGGTGTGGTTGGGGTACTATGATCCATAGTCGCCAATGTCCTATCTGGACGGCGCACTTTTAGCCCCCGTTCACGCAAAACCGTGAATGCTTGTGGGGATGTCACCTCATGGACGAGGTGTAAATCTATATACAACACCGCAGGCGTATCTGCCGTTTGTGGCTTAACCAAGTGTTGATTCCATACTTTTTCAAACAGTGTTTGTGCCATCTTCACGAAATCCCTTATCCTTATTAACAAATTCCATCAATTACTGGCAACGCCAACCGTTGCCGCATCACCTTCTGGTTTTACATCACCATAACCAACAATCACCAACATGCGATTGAGTGCCGCTAAATAGGCTTTTACACTCGCTACGATGATGTCACCATCTGCGCCATAACCGCCAAAGGTCTTTCCGCCCGATTCAATCCGCACAGTGACTTCACCAAGCGCATCAATCCCTTCAGTGACACTATGCACCGCATATTCCACCAACACATTTTTGGGCGGATTAACAATGGCATCA
>CALDGT010001188.1 GCA_937942935.1 uncultured Chloroflexota bacterium
ATTTATTATGCCATTTTGATTAAGTCCTCGATGGCTGGATGGTCTGCAATATGCTTACTGTAGTACGCAAAGACGACTTTTCCAGATTCATCAATGATGAATGTCCCCGGCATCATCTGAACATTTCCGCTAGGGACTCCACCAATATTGCCTTTTAGGGCATTTTTGAGCAATGCTTTGCCCACCTCTTTGGATGCCATTTCTTGTTTATTGACATCTTCAAGCCCATAGGCACGATGTGCAGAATCGTTACCTTCTTCTGGCACAAGACAAATGGTATTTGGTGCTAATTTGGGGCAATAACGGGCGGCATGTTTGGGTTCACCAATACCAACCCCCACAACTTGTAAACCAGCACTGTGTATTTTATCTTTATGTAGCTCCAACTGAGCTAACCATTCACGACAGAACGGTCAACCAAAGTGACGCAAAAAGGTGATAATTGTTTTTCCTTTTGCCCAAATATCTGCCAATGCGACCGGTTGCCCTTCGCTATTGATAAGTACCAGAGCAGGGGCGTTATCTCCCACTGCCAAACGATTGGTCATGAATTACTCCTTGTTTGAATAAACCATAGATAAAAATGTCATCACATCGGCATTAAACTGATTTGTGGCTTCTTCCATTGCCATGTGTCCGACAGCAGGATAAGTGATTAATTGCGATTGTGGGAAAAAGGCGTGAATGGCTTCTCCGCGTGAGGGTGACACCCAAGTATCTTCTTCTCCCCAAATGATGAGGATGGGTTTATCAAATTCGCCGAATTTATTAAAATCGAGCGATAAACCACTTTCTCTCGCTTGGAATAATGAAATCAGACCCGCTTCCCATCCATTGACCCGCAAAACCCGCGCATAACCATCTCGAATATCTTGTGTGATTTCAAAAGAGGGATGATAGGCGCTGATGAGTATATCCACGAAGCGTTCTGGTGTGAGGAATTGACGGACTAAATTTTGAGCGACAGGGTTATTTGGGTCTAAATTTGCCGCCATTTCGCCAATGCCACCAATTGGCGACCCACCACGATTTGGGTCTGGTGTGGCTTCTGGATTTTGAGATGGTACAGCTACCGCGCCCGCCACAAATACTAAGGCATCAACACGGTCTGGGTATTGAGTGGCGATGAACGAAATTACTCCACCACCCGCGCTATGTCCGATAAATGTCGCGCTGGTTATATTAAGCGCATCCATTAGTGCGATAGCTTGGTCGGCTTGGGTTGCTGGCGATAAATCGAGACCTGCCGTTTTATCAGATAATCCAAATGGCGGGCGGTCATAAGCCACGACATGATACCCCGCCTCAACTAACACATCTATATTATCGCGCCAAGTGAATGTAGACCCACCAAAACCATGTAAAAGCATGACTGTGGGGGCAGATTCATCCCCGCGTGCAATATAATAGAATTCAACACCATCTAGTGTGATAAATGCCCCGTCTGGGTCGGCTAAATCTTGTGGTGGAACGGTTTCTTCTTGTGCGAAAGCTGAATTGACCACTAATAAACAGAGTGTTACCAGTAAAAATATTATTTTTTTCATTTTTAATCCTCTTTTTTAAGTTTTGCATGTAATTCGAGTGCTATTTGACGCGCCACATCATGCTCAACGACAGGCGCGGAGTAGCCTTTTGGGGTGTAGGGCTGATGAATATTGGCATCTGAAAGGTGTGCTAGTTCGGGTAGCCAATGGCGGATAAAATCACCAGAGGGGTCAAATTTGAGCGATTGCAAAATCGGGTTAAATATGCGGAAAAATGGCTGTGCATCTGTGCCTGTGCCTGCTGTCCATTGCCATCCGCCATTATTGGCGGCTGTGTCGCCATCTATGAGGTGTTGCATAAAAAATTGTTCACCTAAACGCCAATCAATGAGCAAGTCTTTGGTCAAAAAACTAGCGACAATCATCCGTGCCCGATTGTGCATCCAACCTGTTTCGACCAATTGGCGCATAGCGGCATCCACCACAGGATACCCTGTTTTGCCAAGACACCAACGCCTAAATCCGTCTTGGTCATCTTGCCAAGCCATCGCATCAAACTTGGCATTGAAATTACGTGTTTTGACATGCGGAAAGTGCCATAAAATGTGGGTATAAAATTCATGCCAAACGACCTCATCCACAAATTTTGTCACAGAATCTTGCTTTTCTTTGGTGGTGGCGGTCTCATGCGCCACTCGTGCTGACCAATAAATTTCACGCAAAGAAATGAGTCCAAAACGGATATATGGGGATAAAAAGCTGGTTTGTGTTTTTGGGGATTCATCTACATTACCGATTTTATCACGTTTTTCGGCATATCCATAAATATCACGGTACATGAAATGGGTAAGTTGGTCAGAGGCATGAGTCGGTGTAGCAGGCGGGATAGGTATGTTTGTCGGTGAAAACCCCAAATCCGCGAGGGTTGGGATTGGATTTTGGGGTAGGTGGTTGATATTAAAAAATCGTTCTGGCGAAAGCGATATGTCAACACGGCTCACTTTTTCGATAGTGCGCCACGCATTGCGAAATGGGGTGAATACGGTGTATGGCTTGCCATCTGCTTTGATGATAGCGTGCGGTGGAACAAGCAATCGGTCATGAATGGCATGGATTTGGATAGATAAGCCATCTTCTACAGATTTATCACGCCTTCTGGCATAAGGGGTATAATCTACCCCGTAGAATAAAGCGGTTGCGCCTGTTTTTGCGATGACATCACGAAGAACATCGGCAGGATTGCCATATAAGATGAGCAAATCTCCCTCTTTTTGGCGTAATTCATCGCGCAGGGCTTGTAGCGCATTGAGCATGAATTGAATCCGAGCAGGACTCATGCGCTTGCTACGCAAAATAGCGGGGTCAAAGATAAATAACGGGATGATAGGTTGCCCCGTTTGTAAGGCTTCATAGAGAGGTAGATGGTCAACTAGGCGCAAATCCCGCCGAAACCACACAATCACAGGTGCGGGTATCATGATTTTGCTCCTTGTTTAATTAAGCCTGAGCTGGCTTGGCGGGTCGGCATGACTCGTTGTACATCATCCGCAACACGCATTGCCCCCAAACTCACCCCTGCCGTCGATTGACCGGGGAAAATAGAATCACCGACAAGCCGAATATTTGGGATGCCTGTGCGCGGGCTACGGGCTTTGAATAACGATGTTTGTGGAAATCCGCCGACCATGCCCATGTGTCTATCCGTATAAAATTGATAGGTGAGGGGCGTTCCCTGTAAATTGAGGGTGATATATTCCCGAAAATTGGGCAATATTGTTTCAATTTGCATCAGAATTTTTTGGTTATACACCTCTTTTTGGGCGTAATAAGCAGATTCATCGGTTTTATATAAATCCCACCATTGGCTGACATTGGTGTGTGTGGTGATGGTCATGGCGCGTTGACCTTGTGGGGCGCGTGATGTATCCCATGTAGGGGATAGCGACATGAATATGCTTTTTGTCTCGCCGAGTGGACTGGTCATATCGGCAATGAGTTGGTGATGGTCTGGAAATCCATCAGGAATAACCGAAGCATCTATCCCTAAATGCAAGACAAATGCACCCCAACCGAATTTTCGGTGTGATGATTCGTGCTTTAATCTGCGTGAAGATTGCTCTCCGAGTAGTGTGTTCAAATCCCAAGGGGTAGTATTGGCGATGACAAAATCGGCATCGAAAAAAGTTTGCTCTTTACCCTTACGCCCTTTTTGTGTCCATACCCCAACTGCACGCCCATTTTTCATCTCAATTTTGGTCACGCGGGTTTTATAGTGGATATTTCCACCGAGTGATTGCAATTTTTCGATGAGGGTATCTGCTACCCCACCGATGCCTGTTTCGATGTGATACACCCCTTGACGGGCTAAATCTAAGGCGGTTGCCCCATATAACGCATTAACATGTTTGGTGGTGGTTTGGGCAGAAATGAGCAATTGTGCATCTAAAAAGCGGACAAAAGCCTCATCTGTGTGGAGTTTATGCCAGCGTAACCAATCATAAACAGTGCTAAAGGCAAATGGGAGAATTTGTAAATCGCGCGGGAAATTTTTGAGTCCTACTTTTGCCAATTGCATCACTTCTGCTAGGCTACGCGGGGGGAAGGGGAGACCTTGTGCCGATAATGCCCATGCAATCGAAGCAATACGGGTTTGTTGTTCCCAAAACTTTGCAGTATGTGGGAATTTTTTTAAGACATCGGTGTTATCTGATGTGAGTGCGACAGACCTATCTGGCAGATGAGTTACCCATGCGGGGTCATGTGGACGTACATGCCATGTCAGGTTGAGTTTTTCGCCGACTAGTGCGTGCGGTCCGTTTGGTTGAAAACCGCCAACGACTGTCGCGCCAGATTCAAATCGAAATCCCTTATGGGTGAATGTGCTGGCACATCCACCCGCATAGGCTTGCGCCTCTAATACTATGACATCATAACCTGCTTGCTGTAGTAATGCCGCACTGGTTAATCCGCCAATCCCTGCACCGATAACAATAATTTTTTCTGACATAGCCGACTTTTAGAACTCTTTGAACGATAATAATCATCATGATAATGTGAAAAAATGAGCAATCGGTGAAATTTTCCCCAAAAATTCATCTATATTTGCAATGGCGTACACTCATCCATTACTTGGATTTGAGTGCGCGTTTGGTTTGCATGTGCCGATAGAAGAATAAGAAGCGTAGTGGGATGCCATCGAACATTAACCGTGTAAAAATGCCTTGAATACCACCTTTATGCCCTAGCGTAATCCTATCGGTGAGCAATACTCCACCATCTACTTCTTCAAAGATGTGTTCATGTCGCCAATAGGCGAGTGGTCCCGCGACCATCAAATCAGCGAAAGAGGTTGGGATGGGACCCGCTTCGTGGCGGGCGTGCCACCGAATGGGGAAGAAAGCAAACCACAGGGTGAAATGCAAATCGCCTTCGGTGAGCGATTTTATCCACTCGCTGTTAATTTGGACAAATAGGGGTGGGGGGGTGAGTTTGGGTAAGGCTTTTGGGGATGAATGAAATGCTAACATCTCGTCCATCGTGGTTTTTATCACACTGCGTTTTTCATACACATGCGTTTTAAGAGATGCCAAATCCATATAATAATTCCTTTACATTTAGACTGGTCTGTGTTCAAATTATGCGTGTCCAATCTAAAAAAACAGTTCATCAGATGATGAATAGTTCATGAGTAGGTATGATGATAAAAGACCAAATAGCACACCCCATTGCATCATCTACGACGATTTTTCGCGTGGATGTATGGCATAAAGCACGCCATGTTCAGCGATTATCTGATAGTCATAAACACGTTGTCATCTCTCGATTATATTTCTTAGGTGGAGATTTGAGCGAAGATGATATTCACACCCTTTGTACCCAACTTTTGGTAGACCCCGTAACTGAGCAATACTCCATTAACACCCCTTACCACATCTCCAACATGACTCATAGCCTCGATGTTACCCTCCAAGCAGGTGTTACCGACCCCGCCGCCGAGAGTTTGCACAATGCCGCCCATTTATTGGGGATATATCGCTTAGACCGTGTTGCGACAGGCACACGGTATGTATTTGAGGATGATTTTAGCGATGCTGAATTAACTCATCTTGCCAAGACATATTTTGCTAACCCACTCATTCAACGGTATGCGTTGGATATGCCAATAGATGCGCCATTTGTGCCTTATCAGGCGGTGGATGATACTGTTGAAATCATTCACCTTAATGATGTGGATGATGCCGAACTGATTAAAATTAGCACCGAGCGACGTTTATCACTCGATATTAACGAAATGCGAGCGATTCGGGATTATTTTGAGAGTATTGGGCGCAATCCAACTGATGCGGAACTCGAAATGCTGGCACAAACATGGAGTGAGCATTGTGTCCATAAGACCTTTAAGGCACTCGTCACCTATACAGGTCCTGCGCCAGATGCCCCTGCCAATAGCCCATCTACCACACAAATGATTGATGGATTGCTCAAAACATATTTGCGTTCTGCCACTAACCAATTAGACAAAGATTGGGTGTATTCTGCATTTGTGGATAATGCTGGCATCATTAAATTTGATGATGAATATGATGTGGCGTTCAAAGTCGAAACCCATAACCGTCCATCGGCATTAGAACCGTTTGGCGGGGCAAATACAGGGTCTGGTGGCGTGATTCGGGATGTTTTGGGGGTGTCGGCGCGTCCGATTGCCAACACCGATATTTTATTTTTTGGTACACCCGATTTACCCATGAGTAAATTGCCAGATAACGTGTTACACCCGCGCAAAGTGGCGCAAGGGGTGGTCGCTGGTATTGAAGATTATGGCAATAAAATGGGCATTCCCACTGTGAATGGTGCTATTTTCTATCACGATAAATATACAGCCAACCCATTGGTATTTTGTGGATGTTTGGGGATTTTACCGCATAATTCGCACAAAAATGTGGCGCAAGTTGGCGATTATATTGTGGTTATCGGTGGGCGGACAGGGCGCGATGGTCTGCGCGGGGCGACATTTAGCAGTATGGAGATGGATAATACCACCGCCACATTATCAGGTGGGGCGGTTCAAATTGGACATCCGATTCACGAAAAACAAGTGCAAGAGGTTGTTTTGCGGGCGCGGGATGCGAATTTATATACCGCCATTACCGATTGCGGGGCTGGTGGCTTGTCATCTGCTGTTGGCGAGATGGGCGCAGAAATTGGCGCTACCGTACAATTAGCTCAGGTGTTGTTGAAATATGCGGGATTGCGCCCGTGGGAAATTTGGCTTAGTGAAGCACAAGAACGTATGGTGCTTGCTGTCCCGCCCGAAAACTGGGATGCACTTGTGGCTATTTGTGATGTTCATTTATGTGAAGCCACAATTATTGGTACATTCACCCAGACAGGACGCTTGACACTGTATTATGGCGAAAAATTAGTTGGCGATATTGCGATGGAATTTTTGCATAATGGTATTCCCCGTCGTCACTTGAACGCAGTTTGGGAATCACAATCCATTGCATACGAAACAGCAGGCGATGCTACATCCGATACCCCAACCGAAACTTTGCTCAAATTGCTCAAAATGCCATCTATCCACAGCAAAGAAGATGTTGTCCGAAAATACGACCATGAAGTCGGTAGTGGAACGGCTATCAAGCCATTGGTCGGTGTGGATAATCATGCACCGAGTGACGCGAGTGTGATTGCGCCACTTGATACTGTTCGCAAGGGGAGCAGAAAAGCTGTTGCACTATCGAATGGGTTTAATCCATTGTATGGTGAAATTGACCCGTATGCGATGGCATGGGCTTCGATTGATGAAGCGATGCGGAATATTGTCGCAGTCGGCGCAGACCCAGACCAAACCGCCATTTTAGACAATTTTTCGTGGGGCAATACTCAATTACCCGATAGATTAGGCGCATTAGTCCGTTGCTTGCAAGGATGTTATTCGGCATCACTGGCGTATGGGACACCGTTCATCAGTGGCAAGGATAGCCTGAATAACGAATATGTGGGTGAGGATGGTCAGCGTCATGCTATCCCCGGTACGCTGGTGATTTCTGCTGTAGGAATTGTGCCTGATGTCGAAAAAACCGCCACAATGGATTTGAAAGAGGCGGGGAACAAATTATTCGCCATTGGTCAAACAT